>JAVBTU010000524.1:0-3308 GCA_031556015.1 Thermoguttaceae bacterium | reverse complement strand
CGCAAACGACGAGCGCCCCGAGCGAAGCTGTTCACCCGATCCAGCCCGGGGCAAGCCCCGGCGCTAACGGGACTACTTCGCGGCGAACTCCTATTCGTCGAGTCCGAACAATGTTGTCGACTGCTTTCTCGGAGCGGGCGAGGCGCCCACTCTCCGTAAACGAGAGCCTACCGTCTCAATTCCGGAAGCACGTACGGTCCTTCCGGGAGGACGGCGATGGTCGTTTCTGGGCCGTATTCGGCGAGCGCTTCGGCGATTCCCTGCTCGACGCTCGCGATCGGTTCGACGTAGAACTTTTTCAAAACCTCCGGCGAAAGCGCGTCGGTGTAAAACTTGACCTTGCTCTTGCGGAGAGCCTTGGCCAATTCCTCCATCTGCCATTGGTTGAGTACGAAAAATTCGTCTTTGAAAATCGCGTCGGTAAACTGTTCGATTTTCGGGAATTTTTCCGCGATCAGGTCGAACTCCTTGCTCCCAAGCCCTTCGGTACAGGACGAAGCGACGATGATCGTTCCCCCCTGTTTGACGATCGGAATCGCCGCGACGATTCCCTTGACAGCCTGGTAATACGTGGTGTCAAGCGGATAGCCCGCCCCGCTGGTGATCACGACGTCGACCGGCTCGTCGAGCGTATCGACGACGAACGTCCGGGCGAAACGTACCCCTTCTTCCAGAGCCGCGACCATATCCCCGGCGACCGCTTTGAGGATTTGACGCTTCGAATCGAGAACGACGTTCACGATGAAATCGCAGCCCGCCTTCCGTGCGATCCAGGTGTTTTCCTCGTGGACCGGATTGCCGTCGAGAAATCCATTGGCCGCTTTTTTGTGCTCCAAAAATTTCGGCTTATGCCAATTCGCGATGGTTTCCTGTCCGCAAATTCCCGGGCAGATCGCTTTACGCCCGCCGGAAAACCCGGCCATGAAATGCGGCTCGATCAATCCGGTCGCGATTTTCAGGTCCGCCTGCAAATACCGCGTATCGATCCAGATCGGAACCCCGCGAGGCGACTCGCCCAGAGACGTGTGCTGCGATTCTTCCCGGGCGTAATGGTCTTCGATCCGGTAATTGGCGACGATTTCCCGACCGCACATCTCGACCAATTCTTCCGGCGTACTCGGCCTGTGCAAACCGGTCGCGACGAGAATCAGGATATTTTCCCGGCGCATTCCCGAATTTTCGAGCGAACGGAGCAGCGGTTTGAGGATCGTTTCGTTCGGAACCGGTCGGGTAATATCGCTGATCACGATGCACGCGGTCGTTTTACCCCGAGCCAATTGCGACAGCGGGGCGGTCCCGTTCGGCTTTTCCAGGAGCGTCGCGATGTCCGTTTCCGGATCGCTCAGCGGCGGAAGTTCCTTATATCCGAGACACTTAACGAGATTTTTATTCGGAACGTCAATCGAAAGCGTTCCACGACCGTAAGCGAGAGAAATCGAAGGCATGATACGGGACTCCAGTAAAAGGGAACGGAAAAACATCGTTCCTCCCTTTTTACTCGAAAACCGGGCACCTTATAAGTCCCCGGGGGTGTGGTATATTTGCGGGTTTCGGTCGATTTGATAATTTCATCCCTTGATTCTCATGGACTTATTGTTCACCAGCAAGTTGTTTCAGATCGTTCGACGTTTTCAGACCGGTCGTAGTGGGAAAGCGTTGGAGCGGCACGTGATCGTGCATCCGGGAGCGGTCGCGGTGTTGCCGATTTTGGACGATGGCCGGGTCGTTTTACTGAAACAATACCGGATCGCGGTCGAAAAGCATCTGATCGAAATTCCGGCAGGGACGCGGGAGCCGAATGAGCCGCCGATCATTACGGCCGGTCGGGAGCTGATCGAAGAGACCGGCTATACCGCCGGAAAAATCGAACCTTTGGCGACCTTTTATTCTTCCCCGGGGATTCTCCAGGAAGAAATGCACCTGTTTTTGGCGACCGACTTGAAGCCGGGCGAATCCAGCCCGGAAGACGGCGAGGAGATTCAACTCTTCCTCGCCGATTGGGACGAAATTCGTCGCATGATCTTTTCCGGCGAAATTCAAGACGCCAAAACCCTGGTCGGCCTGTTGTGGTTTCTCCAGAAATACGGGCACGAAGGACCTGACGCGACACCATGAGAGGAGCGACACGCTCACGGTAGTAACAAGTTAGCGAATTAACCTTCGAGAAAAACGAGTCCTTTTTGGTGCTTCAAAGTGATAAGTGAGAGGTGATAAGTGATAAAAATGCGAAAAAACAAGAACATCCCCTATCAATTATCACCTATCACTTCACCAGATTAACGAAGGTTATTTAAATAACTTCGTACTATCCCAGCGCCGAATCGACGATGCGTTTCGCTTGATGAAGCACGGTTTCCAACGTGTCCGGCCCTAAAAACGATTCGGCGTAGATCTTGTAGATGCTCTCGGTCCCGGACGGTCTCGCGGCGAACCAGTGGTTTTCCGAGACGACTTTCAGACCGCCGATCGGGGCTCCATTGCCGGGCGCATTCGTCAATTTCGCGCGAATCGGTTCGCCGGCCAATTCTGTCGCGGTCACTTTTTCCGGCGTCAGATTCTTAAACGCCGCCTTTTGCTCCGGCGTCGCTTCCTGGTCGACCCGGGTATAAGCGGGACAACCGAAAAGATGCGTTAAATTTTCGTAATGTTCCGAAGGGTTGCGACCGGTTTTCGCCAGTATTTCCGCGGCCAACAGATTGAGTATGATACCGTCTTTGTCGGTCGACCAGACTTTGCCGTTCGTCCGCAAAAAACTCGCGCCGGCGCTCTCTTCGCCGCCGAAACCGATCGTTCCGTGGTACAGGCCGTCGACGAACCACTTGAATCCGACCGGTACTTCAACCAGTACTAGCTCCAAACTCGCCGCGACCCGATCGATCATGCTGCTGGACACGAGCGTTTTGCCGACGCCGGGTTTCCAGGACCAGTTCGGGCGGTTTTTGAACAAATATTGAATCGCGACCGCCAGATAATGGTTCGGATTCATCAGCCCCCCGGTCGGCGTTACGATTCCGTGTCGGTCCGTATCCGGGTCGTTCGCGAACGCCAGATCGAAATCGTCCTTGTACCGGATCAGTTGCGCCATCGCGTACGGACTGGAGCAGTCCATCCGGATTTTTCCGTCGTGATCAACCGACATGAACGAAAAGGTCGGATCGTCGACGTAATTGACGACTTTCAGGTTCAAGTGGTACATCTCCGCGATCGGTTGCCAATACGCCCGACCGGCGCCGCCGAGCGGATCGACACCGAGCGAAACGCCCGTGGTGGAGATCAAATCCAGATCGACGACGTTTCGCAAATCCTGA
>JAVBTU010000157.1:0-3135 GCA_031556015.1 Thermoguttaceae bacterium | reverse complement strand
GTCCGAAACGGAAACCGAAGACGGAATCAGACCGAGATGACGGTAGAGAACATGGTTTTCCCGAAGGAGTCGCCGATTCCGGATCAACGCGTACAGGAGCGTCGGAATTCCGTGTTCCGGCTGTCCCGCAAAATAGTAGGGTGTATACGATAGGAGCGAATCGCCTTTTTCACTCCCCGGGAGATCGGTAACGAGAATCGGAACATCCGGGGACTGAGCCCGGATTCGCTGACAAAGGGGAACCAATTGTTGATTGCCCGGAATCTCGTTTTCCACGAGGACGGCGGAAATTTCCGGATGAAAACCAAGAGGTTCCTTTCCATGCCAATCGACGGCCTGGACGGAAAACCCGCTTTGCTCCAGTTGGAGTTTTCGCCGGGGCCGGGTCGAGTCATGGTTGCAAAGGAGAAGGATGTGCTCTTTCGAGGTAGTGTTGTTTGACGTACTGGTCATGTTTGTAAAACGTTGCTGAATGGGAGAAAACGTGGGTAAAAAACGAAAAGAGAAAAGAAACGAGCCCGCGATCGCCGGAATTTCACGGCGGATCGCAAACGCCTCGTCAAAAAGACGGTCCGAAACATGGGCCCTGCTGTTCGGAATGCGTAACGACATGAGGAAAACACGGTTTTCCGGACGAAGACTTCCGCCCGGAATCGTGCTGGAAAAAAAGAGGTGGCCCATCCCCCGTTCTTCCGGAATCGCCGGAAAGCGTGTCGAACGGAGCGCAATATTCCGTATGAAGAATAGGCCCCTTTCAAGACAACCGCTTCCGCGATCTCCACGTCTATATTAATCCCGCAAATTATTCCGGAAAACAAAAATAGGACGCTTTCTTCGACTTTTCCGGAAATATCGCTTCCGGAATTCGGTTTTTAACGGAAAAGCACGATAATCCGGCTTTCCGCTCTCTTATTCAACGTTTCCGGGACTCGATTTGTGCGTCCGTTGACAATTTTTCCGGAACGATTTAAACTGGCTTTACGATGCGGCACTGTCAAAATTTCAGTTTCTGAAAGTTTGACAGTGTCGTTGGGGATCGTTTTAGGGCGATTCCCGACCATCTTCCTCCAAATATCAGCAATATTCGACCGGTTGCATTACCGTGAATCGGTCTGGGTGGTATCGAACCGGTTTACCGGTATGCGCTTTTGTGCGCCTACATGGGGACCGGTTTCGATGCCGTTGAGACCGGCCCTTTGCTGAGGGTAGGAGGACGATGTGTGTCGGGCCGGTCTCCGCTTTCTTGTCACAAATCGTTTTTTTGTAACAAATCGAAGGGATCGGCAACCAGTAGAGAACGGACCGATCCGCTCGTAAGACCCGTCGCAGGACGCTATCTTTTTCGAAGGGCGGCCGTTATAATCCGCGCAGTTCGTTTTTTCCTTGAGGGAGAACGATTCTTGAGGATTTTGTTGGCACAAATGGCCCAATTACAGTTGCAGGAGGACAGGGAGTCTTCATATTGTTCCAGTAACGGATAAGTATTTTCCTTTTTTCCCTCACCCGATGAAACGACGATGAGCGAATTCGGACGAAATTTCGACGGTCCTCCGAAAGGGCACCCTTCCTGGAAAACACCGGCGACACAGGCGGAGTTCGAGGAAGCGTTTCGCTTCTTTATGGAGTTTCCGGAATCGGACCGCATGATGTGGGCGTTGAATCTGCTCGATATTTCTCTTTCGGTCATCGCCCAGCATCAATCGCTCACGTTCGATCAGGTCCGGGACCGGCTCCAGCGGATGGAGCAGGAAATGCAGGACTACCTGGAAAAAGTCGTCGGCGATTCTCTCAATAAGCGGGATCAAACCGGCGGTGAAATCGCCCTCGCAACCCCAACGATCCAGCTGATCGACCGGGCCGATCTGGACGCCTTGGCCTGCTACGACCGGGTTTACGATCTCGGGGAAGCGTCACAAGAATTGGGGATCGAGCGCGATGCGCTCAAAAAACGCCTCGAATCGATTCGCGTTTTTTTTCGGGAGCGAATGCGATTTCTCATGCGCAACCTGATCATGATTACCTCGATCTCGCCGCAGCCGCTGAACGCGATGTGGCCGATCATGCGGGAAGCCAAGGACCTGATGAAAGCGTGCCACGCCCAGGAAAAGCTCCGGTACGATGTTTTCGCCATCAGCGAAACGCACCAACCGACGGTCAGGGAACTGGCCGACGCGAAAGACGCCCTGCTTGCATTGGACGAAAAAAACCGGGCGGCGTTCGTGCTGTCCGAAGTGGGCGGACTGACTCATGCCGACACCACGAAGGTGACGGGAATTTTTCCGAAAGAGGTGGATGATCGGATCGAAAAAGCCGCCGAATTTTTCGTCGAGCGGACGAACCGGGCGGTAATCGGATACCTGAAACGCAAAAACGGCTCGCCCGACGTGGCACCGATGAGCCGGACCGCATTGTCGGCCGCGCGGCAGGCGTTTCGGTCGCTTCCCGAGGCATTCCGAGCGATTTATCGGGATCATTTCGTTCTGGAACTGCCGCTGCCGGAAGAATCGCCGTTTGACGATTCCCGGCAAGAGATTCATGAGGTTTTGGACCTTGCCCGGCGTATGTTGGGCCAACACGCGATCATGACCTGCATCGCCTGGCTTCGACTTTCCCTGAACGGAGCGGCGTCGTCGGACGCGATTCTCGGATTTCTGAAACAGCCGGAACAGGCCGAGATCGAGCCGGTCGACGGGATGGGTGTGTTCGAGTTCACGCTGAACCTGATCGACGCGCAGTTCCGCGAAGCGCTCGTGTTGATACTGACGCGGGAACTGGAAGCGCCGGAGATCGCGGTCTTGCAAGGTGTCACGGAAGAGGAGATGGCGGTTCGGATCGACACCGCGCGGAAAGCCGTTTCGGCCCGAATTCAAGGGCTGATCGTCCGTAGCATTCTCAAAAAGCCGGGGATGCGCCGTCATGAAGCCAGACTCGTGCGAGGTATTTTAGGTTCGCTTTCCCGAAAGAGTCGCCGGGCGTATGCCCAATACATGATGAGCGATCATCCGCTTCCGGCAATCGCCGCCGAACTGGATATTTCGGTGCAAAATCTCGAAAAGCGGCTCGACGAAGCCCATGTCCTGATCGAACGGCAAACCTTCGTAGCGGCCTACCGGGAACTGAAAAAGATCGAAGACG
>JAVBTU010000142.1:0-4763 GCA_031556015.1 Thermoguttaceae bacterium | reverse complement strand
ACAGGCATTCGCCGTCGAAAGACACAAGAAGCAAACGCCGTGCCAAAACATGCGTGTATTTCACAACTCCTTTGTTTGCAAACAGATAAAAATATTCACATAAATCGATTGACAAAACCGCGAATATTTTCTAACATGGTTTTAGATAATTAATTCTCCGTAATTATAATAATTTCTAAAATGAATGGTTTCGTTCTTTTCGGTTTTGTCGGCTCGAATCTCGATTTCGGTTCGGAACACAATCGTTGGCATCTTTGGCGGCCGACCGTTGCGCTCGGGATGCATGAGGAGCTTTTGATCCAGCGGTTCGAGCTGTTTCATCGGCCGGCGGAGAAGGAGTTGCTTGAAACCGTAATGCACGATTTCGCGTCCGTTTCGCCGGAAACCGAGGTCAGGTCGCATGAACTGTCGCTCGCCGATCCGTGGGATTTCGAGGAAGTTTATGGGAAATTGCACGATTTCGTGTCCAACTATTCATTTCTGCCGGAGAAGGAGGAATACCTCGTCAACATCACAACCGGGACGCATACGGAGCAGATTTGCCTGTTTCTGCTCACCGAATCGCGGCATATTCCGGGCAAATTGATCCAAGCATCGCCGCCCCGGCGCAAACATCGGGACGAAGTCGCGGGAACGTACAAAATCATCGATCTGGACCTGTCGAAATACGACCGGCTCGCGTCCCGTTTCGCCCGGGATCGGCAGGAAGCGGCGTCGTTTCTCAAGTCGGGAATCGCGACCCGAAACGCCGAATTCAACCGGTTGATCGAGCGGATCGAACGGGTTGTGCTTGCCGGGCCGTCGCCGATTCTGTTGACCGGGGAAACCGGCGTCGGAAAGTCGCGGCTGGCCCGACGGATTTACGAGTTGAAACGGAGCCGCAAAATCCTCGACGGGCCGTTCGTGGAAGTGAACTGCGCAACGCTGCGCGGCGATTCGTCCATGTCGGCTTTGTTCGGACACACCAAAGGGGCATTTACCGGCGCGGTCGGCGAGCGGCCCGGGCTGTTGCGAACGGCCCACGGGGGGATGCTGTTTCTGGACGAAATCGGCGAACTCGGGCTCGACGAACAAGCGATGCTGCTTCGTGCGATCGAAGAGAAGCGTTTCCTGCCGGTCGGGTCCGATTCCGATGTGTGCAGCGATTTTCAACTGATTGCCGGAACGAACCGCGATTTGGGAGACGAAGTCAAAGCCGGGAATTTCCGCGAGGATTTGTTGGCGCGAATCAACCTATGGACGTTCCGTTTGCCGGGTTTGACAAGGCGCCGGGAAGATATCGAGCCGAATCTTGAGTTCGAATTGCAACAATACACCGACCGGACCGGCAGTAAAATTACGTTCAACAAGGAAGCGAAAAAGCGGTTTCTCGATTTCGCGACTTCATCGGCGGCCGTCTGGAAGGCGAACTTCCGGGACCTGAATGCCGCGATCGTTCGCATGTCCACGCTTTCACAAGGAGGCCGGATTTCCCGGGAGATTGTCGAGGAGGAAATCGAACGGCTCGGCGAACTTTGGAGCGACACCACAAAAGAAAACCGCACGGAATCGCGGCTGCTCGAATCGATTCTCGGACCGGAAAAGCTGGAATCGCTCGACCGGTTCGACTTACCGCAACTTGCCGAAACGCTCCGGGTCTGCCGCGAATCGGCTTCGCTGTCCGAAGCGGGCCGGAGACTGTTTAATGTGTCCCGGACGGAAAAGAAAACGAGCAACGACGCCGACCGATTGCGGAAATATCTCGCGAAATTCGGGCTGGATTGGGAGGGTGTCAAAGCGAAATCCTGCGTGGAACAATGAAAGCCCTGACCCGCGAACGGCATTTCGACAAACCCCTTTCGATAATGGGGAATGATGTATAATGGACACATTCGAGCAAAGAACCTTGATTCATCGGATTGCTTGGAAATTGGTGGCTTACGCAGATTTGATTGTTGCTTCGCATTATTTGGGAAAGGCAGTTTCATGTTAAAAATAGCAGCCCGTTTATTCGTAGGAATCGTGTTTCTCGCATCTTTTTCGACTTGTTTCACATACGGTCAAGAGAAAAAGATCGACATCGCGGACATTCCTATTCGCGATCCTTACATTTTGCCGGACGCGAAAACAAAGACGTATTACATGTACGCCTCTCAAAGCACGCGGGATTCGAAAGGCAACAGACTTGGCGGCGTCATGGCTTACAAGAGCAAAGACCTGAAACATTGGACGGAACCGGTGCATGTATTTACGGTTCCCGAAAACAACTGGATCACGGGAAGAGTTTGGGCCCCGGAAGTCCACGAATATCAAGGGAAATACTATTTGTTCGCCACGTTGAACAGTGATATCGAATGGAAGAAAAAAGAATCCGATTGGCCGAATTATTCTTTTCGGGGAACACAGATTTTCCATGCCGATTCGCCGGAAGGGCCTTTTCTCCCTTTCGATTTGATTCCCCATACGCCGCAGGATCGCATGGCGCTCGACGGTACGCTCTGGGTGGAAAACGATATTCCGTACATGATTTACTGCCATGAATGGGTGCAAGTGGTTGACGGCACGATGGAACTGGTGCAACTGGCTCCGGACTTGTCCGCTCCCATCGGAAATTCGTTGAGCTTATTTAACGCATCGGCTGCCGACTGGTCCACGGGAAGCAAGCACGAAGGGAAACCGACTTCGTATGTGACCGACGGATGCTTCCTTTATCGTACCAAGACGGGAAAACTGCTCATGATCTGGTCGAGTTTCGGACTAAAAGAATATGCCGTGGGAATCGCCGAATCGACAACCGGAAGAGTCAGAGGTCCTTGGAAACAACATTCCGATCCCTTGTTCCAGGAAAACGGAGGGCACGGAATGATTTTCGAATCATTCGAGGGCAAGCTGTACCTCGTATTACATGCGCCCAACTCTCCCAGCGGTTCGGAAAGGGCGGCGATCCATGAATTGGAGGACACCGGCGAAACGCTGCGATTGAAATAAAATTTATCGATTCCCACGTTATACTCCACACCGTCAAGAACCGGTCGTTTTTGCACTTGTTGAAACCGTTCACACCCCCGAGCACACGGAGTACCGGTTAAAAGAGAAAAACCATTTTATGACGGGTTTCAGTATAGGCTCCCGCCAGAAAACAAGCGGCAAGTTTGGAATAACATTCGCTCATGTCATGCGAGGTACTCCGAAGCATCTGGTTTCAAGCTGTTCTCGTATTGCAAAGCGTGTTGGCCGGATACACGGGGAATCATTTCCCGAACAGTTCGACCAGCCGTGTCATACCGGCTCCGATCAGGTCTTCGAGTTTGCTGATGCGGATATTGATCGTCGCCGTCGCGAGAATCAACGGAATCGCGATGGTCAGTCCGCACGCCGTCGTGACCAGCGCAAGGCTGATGTCAGCGGCGAGCTTGTCCGGGCTGACCTGAGTGACCGCACTGAGTTTGCTGAACGCCCCCATCATTCCAACGACGGTTCCGTACAGTCCGAGCATCGGGGCCGCTTTAATGATCGTCTGCACCCAACTGCCGGTGTAATCGAGTTCGGCGGAAACGTCCCGCTGGAACCGTTCAATCAACAGGTCTCGCAGTTTCGACTTTGGCAGATTTCGATTTTTCAAAGCGACCAAGGTCAATTGGACGAGCGCCCGGGGATCTTCCTCGCAGAGTTTTTCAAGTTCTTCCGTTTGATTGGATTGGAGATACGGCTCCAAAGCGGCCAGAAATTCCTCCTGTTCCGTTTCGTCGTTAAACCGAAGCTGCTTGACCCTGCGCCAAATCAAAATGACGCAGTAAGCACCCCAAACGGCGACCAGAGCGAGAAAAAAATAGATCAGATAGCCGGTCCAATCGACGATCGGCGAAATATCGAAAGCTGGAGCCTTTTCCGCCGCGAATAAAAAAAACATCTTTAGGAAAAGCGAAAACGGGGTGGATGAAGATAATTCCGCGCATTCTAGGCGAATTTCACCCGAGAGTAAACCCGCCGCTTCTTCCTTCCGAGGCGAGAGAACCGCGAAATTTTATTGATAATGCGTTCGGAACGTCAAAAAATTTAAAAAACAAAAACCCGCCGGAAACAGCGGGGTGATGCGAGACAAAGCGGAACGACCGCTAACGCTTGGAGAACTGCGTTCCCCGGCGTGCTCCGCGGAGACCGTATTTTTTGCGTTCAACCTCGCGTGCATCGCGGGTCAACAGGCTCATTTCGCGGAGTTTAATTTCCGTGTCCGGATCGAAAACTTTCAGCGCCCGGGCAATACCGAGCTTGCAAGCGTCCGCCTGGCCGGTCGTTCCACCGCCGCTGACGGAAATGATCACGTCGACTTCCGCCAACTTCCCGGTCGCGTTCAGCGGAGCCAAAACCGCTTGTCGCTGCTGTTCCGTTTTGAAGAACTCTTACATTTCACGACGATTGATACTGATTTTTCCGGAGCCGGCTCGAATACGAACCCGCGCAACCGCCGCTTTACGGCGTCCGGTTCCAAGACTGTCGTTCTTTCCGTTTCCTTCGATGATAAAGTCGCCCAGTTTGACCATTGAATCTAGTAAAGGTATAAGGGTATAAGGGTGGAAGGGGAAAAGGGTGGGAGACGTAAAATCACTCGTTCGCTCGCTTACGATTCCCGCTTTGTTATCTGTTTACTTCTTGGCCAATTCCAGTGCTTTGGGGAGTTGCGCCTGGTGGGGGTGTTGTTGATCGCTTTTGTAGAGTTTCAGTTTCGTCAACATCTTCCGGCCGAGTTTGCTTTTGGGGAGCATACGGCGGACGGCTTCGCTCAG
>JAVBTU010000110.1:0-3107 GCA_031556015.1 Thermoguttaceae bacterium | reverse complement strand
GCTCTTTGCGGCTGCGGCTCCAACGGTTTGGAGGGACTTGTTCCCGGCGGCGGGCAACTCACGTTCAACGGCGAGCCGGTCGAAGACGCCACTATTGTTTTCGCCCCGTCCCAAACTTCCGGCGATTCCAAGCGGTCCGCGACGGCGATTACCGATGCGGCCGGAAATTTCAAACTCATGACGCTCAATCCGAACGACGGGGTGTTTCCGGGAGATTACGTCGTGACCGTTTCCAAAGTCAAGACCGAGGGCGGTCCTTCGGAAAGGGAACTGTTGGAAAATTTCGGCCGTTTCAGCGGACCCGACGATCGGAAGATCACCTACCTTCTCCCCGAGAAATACGGTAAGGTCGACGAATCGGGCCTGGAAATCACGATTCCCGTCCAAGGAAAAAAAGATATTCTTCTTTCGTTGACGGGCACGGTTTCGGGCCAGGCGATCTCCGTTTACAAAATCAAAAAATAACCAACCGGCAAAATACGACAGATGAGAATTTCATGACTTCACTTGACTTCGGCCCTGATATATTGCTCGCGCATCCAGCACTATTATCGGCGCAACAGTCGGGGGCGGTCAATGGTATCGCAGCGACAATCTTTACGTCCGCACGATCACCCATTCCGATACGTCCAATCCGATCCAAGACGGGGTCGAACCCGCTTGCGATACGGCTTGGACGCAGCCGTGTACGAATTGAAAAACTTTGATATTCCGCAAGTTACGCTGCGCTTCACATGCGGCTCATTATTTTCTCCCTCACTCGAATCGGTAAACATCAAGCCCGAACATCGTCCCGACGGAATCGGCGTTTTTGCCGACGACTTCGATGGTCAAGGTGTGCGTCCCTTTTTCCAAATCGGCGGTTCCGATCACGACCGGGCCGGAATTGATCACTTTGTCGGGGTTGTACAGATCGACGACTTCGCCGATCTTCTTCCCGTCGAGGTAGAATTGGAATTTTCCATAGTCCCGGGCCTTGGTCATTTCGCAAATCAACTTTTGCGGACCACTCTTGTCGACCTGCACGATCAAATCGAGCTTGTCGCCCGGCTGCGTGTCGGTCCACCAAAGCTGGTCGTTGTCTTTCCAAACGCCGTCCTTCCAATTCTCCATGCCTTGCCGCGACAGTTTTCCGCCGGCCGGCATTTCCTTGAATTCGAATCCGGGTATCTTCACGACGTACGGCGTTTTGTAGACGACTTTCGCTTTCACTTCTTCGATCAATTCCGCATCGGACGGGTATTTTCCGGTCGGAGCGTCGATCGGCTTCACGCCGGGAAACGCGTACCAATAGGTTACGACGGAGTAGTCGATCGTCGTCGCCGCCCAGTGCCAAACCTCCATGTCGAAACGGAAATTCTTCTTGAACGGTATTCCGTCCAGGAGCCGGAAACGGTCGTTCGTCGTACTTCCGAAATTGTTGGGCCCTTCCGCACGCGGCTGAGCGTGGAACGGTGCATCGAAAAACTGCGGTGTACACCAGGCATACCCGTAGTAATCTTCGGTCCCGGTTCCGAAATGGGATGGGAACGTCTCGCCGTCGACGTAAATTTTTTCGTCCCCTTCTCCCCACCAGTCGGGCACGGCGTTGAGGACACTGAGCGAATCGCCGGCAAAAACCCCTTTTCCCTGGAGCGTGATATAGTTCCAATCCTGTTTCTTTTCTTCTTCGCGGAAGGTTTCAATCGCGCGATCCTGACGCCAGTCGGCATGAAAATACATGGTGCGGTCCGTCCACTGGATCGGCTGATAATCGAGGTCCTCGATCGTGATCGCGACCTCCTGATCGGAGTAATTGACGAAGGTCGCTTCGATTTTCTTTTGAAACGGCATGCGCCAGAAACTGCGGAGCGTGCCGTCTTTCTCGACTTTCGTGTACCACGACTGGTACGGATTGATCCCGACGCCGCCGCCGAAGAAATCGCCGAGCGGGACCCGAATGGTCGCGTTTCCGTCGAACGATACTTTGACCAATGTGCTTCGCAGCGCTTGCGGAAGGTCCTTGGCGTCGACTTTCACGGCGAAGGAATTGATCGACAACTGATGCGAAGTCGTCTCGGTAATCGTTTCCTTACCGCCGTTTTTCGCGAGTCTCACAACGCGTCCTTTTTCCGATTTGATCGGGCTTTCCATCAGCGTCTTTTGGACTTTTTCGATTTGCGTCTTCGCTTTTCCGAAACGGTCCATGGTGAACGATTCGACGCTCACGTCGTCGCCGTAGGTGCGGAAATTGATCTGGTAGTAGAGATTGTTTTGCGTCGGCATATCGTCGACGGTAATTTTGATACTTTTTTCGTAAGGGATCGGAAGGTAAAGATTCCGACCGTTCGCCCGAACGGCGCTGAGCGGTGAATCGACCAGATACTTGCCGCCGATCAGGTCGCCGATGTTCGCGGTGATTTCCGGTTCGGCTTTTCCGTCGAAGTAGATGCGGAAATTGACTTTATAGTGCGGGGCGGTAATCCACCAGCGAACGATCGCGCCCGGCCCTTTTTCGTCCATAAGGACCCACTCCTTGCGATCGCCGTTCATTTCGTCGCGAACGAACTGCGAAGCATCGCCGTTGGCGAACCAACCTTTTTCATTCGGGCTTTTCGAAGCGCGATCGTAACTGCTCGCCTGCTTGCAGGTGTACTCGGGATTCGGAAACTGAGTGATCGCGTTGCGATCAAGCATTTCCTCCAAGAGCGACGAAAGGGAAACGCTCGCCGCCTGGGTCGACGGACTCAGCAACAACAACAGAAACAGAACCGGCAACAAGATTCTACGCACCATGAGATTCTCCGGGAAAGGGTGAACAATCAAGAAAAACAACATCAAAATATTGTAGGGGAGATACTCGGCGATTTCAATATGGGCAGAATGAGGGGAGAAACGAGAAATGAGAAACGAGAAATGAGAAACGAGAAATTGGCGATTACCGATACGGTTTTCGCCGTGCTTCACGTGCGGCTCTTTATTCGTCTTCCTTGGCGAGAACGACGGCTCGCATCGCCGACAAGACTGAGAGGAGCTGTTGCTGATCGACATCCTTCCAACCGGCGAGTTTATGGTTGAGAATCGCGACTTTCAACTGCTCGAACGCTTCGCTCAGATCACCGGGAAGG
>JAVBTU010000407.1:0-15964 GCA_031556015.1 Thermoguttaceae bacterium | reverse complement strand
TCCTTTTTCGGTCCGTACACGACGATCTGCGTGACGCCGCGAAAGTCGTGGTCGAGCGAGCTGATCCGGCGATCGGCGAGCAGGTCGCGGATCTGCGTCGCGGTCACGATTTTCTGCCCGCCGGCAATCGGGGCCGGAAACAACGGCGTTCGCGAAATCGCGTCGGCGTTTTTCCCCGTCACCTCCGCAACGTCCCCGAGCGTAACCGTCGCGGCGTCACATTGGACGGGGGACTGGAATTGGACTTGGGCAGCCTGAAGCGTGGAAGTCAACAACAGAAGGAGCACTAATGAACGCATCGGGGGAAATGGGAAATGGGAAATTTTATTGGGGGTAGGATGACGATGAAGAATTTAGCCTTGCGAGAATGCTTTTTCTTAAACCATTGATCAATCTTGCCGCACTGTCGCACATTTTCAGTACATCCTGTATTTGTGCTTCAGTGAGATACTTTAATCTTACTGAGATGTACAATTGCGTTTCCACCTCTTTAAGTGATCCATTGGCAATTGATAAATATCGTAAAAACTCTTTATCCGAATACCTTCCATTCCCCTCAGCGATGTTTGAAGGAATGGATACGGCGGCTCTTCGCATTTGTGAAACTAATCCATAAAGCTCCGCTTTTGGTAAGTGATCGCTAACCAAATAGACCTGTTCGGCTAAGTCCATGCTTTTTCGCCAAACAATCAAATCTTTATAGTCACTTATCTTTTCCATCACTTTTCTTTTATCCAGATATACCCAATTTCCTATTTCCGATTTCCTATTTTCCTACGCAATGCTACCTCTTAATATTAATCACCGTCTGCAGAATTTCGTCGCCGGTTCTTGTGACTTGCGAGTTCAGTTCGTAGGCGCGTTGGCTGGTGATCATGTCGATCAGTTCGACGACCGGTTGCACGTTCGACATTTCGATCATGTACTGCTTCACGGTTCCCAGGCCGTTGATACCAGGTTGGCCGTCGGTCGGGGGCCCGGACGAATCGGTTTCCTGGAACAGGTTTTCGCCGAGCCGAAGCAAACCTTCCGGATTGATGAACGTTGAAATTTGGAACTGACCGACCTGCTGAAGCTGCGGATTGGCGCCTTGGGCGACCCAGACGGTTCCGTCTTCGTTGATCTGTACGTGCGTCGCGTCTTCCGGGATCGTGATCTGCGGATCGACCAGCCGACCGGTGTGGGCGCTGCCGAGCACGATCGAACCGTTCGGATTGACGGAGAAGTTGCCCGCCCGGGTGTAGAGGATTTCGCCGGAAAACGGATCGTTGACCCGGAAAAAGCCGTCCCCGGCAATCGCGACGTCCATCGTGCGGTTCGTTTCCTTGAATCCGCCCTGCCGCATGTGCGACTGGACGCTGGTGACCCGCACGCCGAGTCCGATCTGGATACCGGTTCCGGTGAATTCACCCTGCACGTCCTGCGAGCCGGGATAACGCCAGTTGTCGTAGAACAGATCCTCGAAATTACAACGCTGTTTCTTGAACGCGGTCGTCTCCATATTCGAGAGGTTGTGAGCGACCGTGTTGAGCTTCTGCTCCATGCCGAGCATTCCGCTCCCGGAAGTGTAGATGGTTTGGAAAGACATAGTGAGAGGACAGATAACAGAGGACAGACAACAGAATCCATTTTCGTTTAGCCCGAGTACCCTAGGTGCCGGAGCTCTCCCACTAACAACGCACATACCGTGCCAATTGGTTTCGACGCGCCGGAGCCCGGGTTTTTCAGCGTTTGCGGGGTCGGGCCGGAAAAGGGAGCGAAAAACTTGAGTCTTTCTTCGAAGAAAGCGAGAAAAAAAACATTCGATTCGGCGCGGAAAATGCCGTTTCGTTCGGCGGAAATTGCCGTATGTCGGCGTCGAAAAGCGGCAAAAACTGCGCCGGTCTTGTCGAAGGGGCGTTCATCTCTTAGGATAGTGATGACGTAAAGCAGCGATCCGGACGGTCGCCGGTTGGCAACAACGGGAGGAAAGTCCGGGCTTTTTCGGATGACCGTGGTGGATAACGTCCACCGGCCTTCTCGAAGGTCAGGGAAAGTGCAACAGAAAGCAAACCGCCGGAGGCGGGAATTACTAATTACGAATTCCAAATTACTAATTAAATACGGGATAAACATTACCCAATGCGAAGACTGTCCCAGTAATTCGTAATTCGTAATTAGTAATTCCCTTGCCTCCGGCAAGGGTGAAACGGTGAGGTAAGAGCTCACCAGCGGGTCGGGTGACCGGTCCGGCTAGGTAAACCCCACGGAAAGCAAGGTCAAACAGGAACGAGGATACATCCGATCCGTTCGCAGTTCCGGGTGGACCGCTCGAGGGTACGGGCAACCGTACTCCTGGATAAATGACCGTCATTCGGGAGCGATCCCGAATTACAGAACCCGGCTTACAGGGTCGCTTGTTTACGTTTTTTTCGACCTTCGATTGTATTGTAGAGGGGATAAACCATGAGTACGATTATTTCAGGGACGATTCGAGGCGGAGTCATTGATCCGGACATCCCTCTTGCGCTTCCGGAAGGTGTTACGGTAAGCTTCGCGATATTGTCGCCAGAGCACCAACCTCGAAAATCGGGCGCAGAAATGATACAACGGATACGGCATTGCTCCGGCTCTTTGTCCGATTTGCCGCAGGAGGATTGGGATGATCTGGATTCCATCATCGCCTGCCGTAAAGAATCCTTCTTCCGCGATGTTGGGGAATGAATTTTTTAGTGGATACGAACATTGCTTCCGATTTCATCAGAGGTCGGGGAACATTGGCTTCACGATTTGTGCAATACGGCGGACGATTGCATTTTTCCACGATCTCCTTGTCAGAGCTTTACACTTGGGCCTACAAAAGGGAATCGCCGGAAAAATTACTACAGGTCATCGGAGAATTCAAATCAATCATGACGATCGTCCCATTTACCGATCAAATTGCGGAAACATTGGGACGGATTCGCGGCGAACAGATGCGTCGTGGAATTTTGTTTAGCCCAATTGATCTCCAGATTGCCGCAACGGCGATAACTTTCGATCTGACACTCATTACACACAATATCAAAGATTTTCAGAGCATACCGGGATTGCAGTTCGACAATTGGATTTGATGTGAACATACAAGAGTGGATGCGGTTCGAATCAGCATTAACACGACATGATCAACGCGGAAAAACTGGTTCTCTTGCTCGCCCGGAAGAAAGTGATTTCGCGGGAACTGAAGGACGGTTTGCTCGAACGGATCGCCCAGTCGCCGACGCCGCTTCCGGCTGATTTGTTTGCGCAACGGCTGGTCGATCGCGGAATCATTACGCAAATGATTTCCGAGAACATTCTCCGCATTCTCAACGAAGAAGAAAACGCCGCCGCTTCCGCTCCCGCTCCCGCTCCGAAAAAACAGACCGGTTTACCGAAGCCGCCGAAGCCGCCGGCTCCATCGGCTTCGCGGCTGAAACCAGATCCGTTTGCCGCGACCGATTCTCAGCTCGACGCCGAACTTCCCCCTTTGTCCCAAGAAAGCGCCGACGAAGCATTCGGACTCCCCTCGGGCCCTTCCTCGAGAAAGGTCAAGTTTAAAAAAGGACGCGCCAATCCGTGGGATTCGAAACTGCTGCTGTACGGCGGCGTGGGAATTCTCGTGATGATTCTCAGTTGTATCCTTCTGTACTACGCGATTTACCGGCGTGGGGCGGACGAATATCTTAACGCCGCCAACACCGCCCGGGAATCCGGGAGTTATCACGAAGCGATCAAGGAGTACGGCGACTACCTCAAGTATTTTCCGAACCATTCCGGCGTTCCCGAAGCGACGGTTCTCCTGTCGCTTTCGAAAATGCGGCTCATCACCGACTCGAAAAGCGATTGGCCCGGCGCTTTGGCCGTCGCGAAAGAAGAAATCGCGAAAATCGTTCAGCAACCGGATTACCGCAAAGAAGCGGAGCCGGAGTTTACCGCGATGCTCCCGACGATCGCCGAGAACCTTGCGCTCGCCGCTAAAGACAAAAAAGACGGAAAACTGCTCGCCGACGCCGAAGAAGCGATGCAGTTGATCCGGAAACATGTGCCCGTTTCTTCGCAGCCGGTCGACCGAATCCAGAAAATACAAGTCAACATCGATTTCACGAAACGGGAAATCGCGAAGGACGGCCGTTTGGCAACCGTTCAAAACGAAGTGGAAACGCTCCTCCAAAGCGACGACATTTCCGGCGCTTACGAGAAAATGGTCGACCTGCAAATCGAGTATCCCGGCATCGAAAACGATTCGAGGTTCACGGAGAGTCTCCAATCGATCAGCGGCGACGAAAAGCGAGCGGTCAAGTTGTACGGTCCCGGTGCAGCCGTCCAGACGAACACGACGGAAAACGCGACGGAGCGCTCGGAAGAAGCCCGGAGCGTCGTCATTCTTGCCAACCGAAAGGTTTTCAAGTCGGACACGACGCAAACTCCCCGAACGCTTTTCGTTTACGCGAGCGGCTCGGTCTTCGCGGTTCGGAGTACCGACGGGACGATTTTGTGGAAAAAGACGGTCGGTGGTTCGCTGCTCACGACGGACCGGGCCCCGGCGGTCATGCCGCTCGCCGTTTCGGACGACAGGGAAGATGTGCTGCTGGTCGACTATAGGACTTGGGAAATCCAGCGTCTCGATTCGGTTTCCGGGGAGTTGCGATTCCGCTTGACCATCGGCGAACCGTTCCGTTTGGCGGAGTGGGCGCCGAACAAAGCCGTTTCAACGCTGTATTTGACGACCGAATCGGGAAAGTGTTTCCAAATCGACGTCGACTCCGGCAGGATCGACGGTTTTCTCCAATTTCCGCAGAAAACGAACGTCGCTCCGCTGTTCGATGAAACGAACAATCGGTTGCTTCAATTGGCGCATCGAACGACGCTGTTTCTTTGCCCGTGCCCTTTTGACGGCGGAACCCCGCAAGCCGGTTCGATCGAGAGCCTCTATTTGGGACACCTACCCGGCGCGATCCGGACCGCTCCGTTTTTATTCGGCCCTTACCTGCTGATCGCGCAGAAGATTGCGACGGACGGAACGATGCTGCAAGTGTACGAGATCGCGAAATCGGCGACCGGAACCGAGTTGAAACCGGTTCAGAGTATTTCGCTGCGGGGAACCGTCGAGACGGCGCCGGTCGTCGACAAGAGACGACTCTTCCTCGCTTCGGATGCCGGGATCGTGTATCTTTTTCAACTGGAAGACGACCCCGCCGCGAAAACTCCGCTCAAACTCCTTGCCGAAGGGGCGCCGGAAAACAAGGGGCCGGAAAAGGACGAACAACGCGGGATTCCGCGTTATCTCGGTTTGTTCGGCCCGAATCTCTGGGTTTCCGGACAGGAGCTGATCGCTTACGAAATTCAACCGTCCCGGAGCCGGCTCGTTCCGCTGCGTATTACGGATCCGTTGACCTCGACGGTCGCCCCGTTGCGATGGATCGACGACACGGTTTATCGAACCTTCCAGTACAAAGGGCAAAGCGGAACGGTCGTCAAAGCGTTTTCCCTGGAAGACGGGGCTCCGCTGTGGGAAACGCAACTTGCCGATCCGTTGGTCGAGGAACCGACTTACGATTCCGCGACGAAAACCGTCCGAGCCGTTACACAGTCGGGAAAATTGTATCACTTTCCACTCCCCGAAAATGGACGGACGACGGTCGACAAACCGATGGCCGATTTGGAAAGCGAAAAGCGGGGAGAGCCGATTCGGGCGCTGGTTCCGCTGCCCGGAGGATTCGAAGCGTGGATCGAGCGGGAATCGATCGGCAAAGCGATCCCGATTTACGATCCGAGCCCGAGCAATCCGCGGCAATTCCGATTCATTCCGATTTCGGAACCGATTCAAGCGACGCCGATCGCATTCGGAAATGGTTTGTTGACGCCGTTCGCGAGCGGTAAGGTCGCCTTTTACAATCCGAAGACGGGCGCTCCGTTCTGCGCTCCTTTCGCGGTTCAGTTGTCGCCGTCGGACGCCTCACGGTGGTCCGCGCCGCTGATGCTCCCCGCCGACAAAACGCAAACGTCAAGTCGACCGGAGTTCCTGATCCTTGATGAGGGGCAGTCCGTACTTTACCGAATCGGAGTGGAAACGGAAGCGGGGAAGAGCCGGTTCCGAACCGTCTCGAAACTTGAAGACCTGCCGCACCAATCGAACGTAATTCTGGAAATGGGAGGAATGGCGTTCGTTTTTTCGACAAAAAACGGAACGATCGAGGAAGTCCTCCTGGAAAAAGCGAGCTTGGGTCGGTTGTTCGAATTAGGGAACAGGATTACGTGGGGTCCGTATCCGGTCGGCGAAAAAGACGCTTCGCACATCGTCATGGCGACTTCGGATCAGCGGCTCCATTGGGTTTCCACGAACGAGTCGGGCGGCGGAACGAAAATCAAGCAGATTGAGATTCCCGACATTTTCCCGCAGGGTAAACCGCTGTTCCACGGCAATCGGTTCGTTTTCAGTTCTTACGAGGGAACGCTTTACCAGGTCGATCCGTCGGGAAACAACGCGACCGTCTTCCGGGAAACGGGCGTCTCGACCATGCTCGGGCCGGTCTTTTTCGACGACCAACCGTGCAGCACCGGGAAAGACGGCTGTTTGTACGTATTTCCCCGTTAAGGTTTCGCTTGAAAAGAAGTGTCAAGTAGAGCTCAATGTATCAATAATATCATTCTTGGTACTCCGAAGAATCTGGTTTCAATCCTTACCCGCCCTGCAATGTGGGTTGGCGAATATACCAGATTCTTCGTTCCGCGAGTACGCTGCACTCAGAATGACCAAACTTGGACGCGTTTTTTTCTTACGGTAGTCTCATTTCTCCCTTTACGCCCGGCCGATGAAATCGCCGGTGCGGCTGTCGACTTTGATCATTTCACCCTCTTCGAGATACTCGGGAACCGCAGGGCGATTTGCGCTCGGGTCTCTTCCCCGGACGACGGAGAACTGGAAATGGTCATGGTGAATTATTCCAGGGAAATCGAAAAAATTTGAATCTCGACCGATTTTCCCCACGAGTCACCTTGCGTTGTAAAAAAAAAAATAGCGGGTCAAGAGGGCGAATAAAAATATTTCCGCGAAGCGATCGATTTGTAAAGGCGAAATCATTTGAATCCGCTCAAAGACATCCCGTCCGACGGCAAAGAACCGCTTCGGTTCGCCGAAGTGATGCTCACGGTTTATCTCGGCAAAGACGGCGTTTTACTCCGTCCGATTCCCCGAGACGAGAAAAGCGGTTTAATTATCGCGCTGGACAAACAGGGATTCTATAAATATCATCTTCCCAAGCGAGCCGGAGCGGGTCAACCGATTCGGTATGCGACGCTTCTTACGACGTTTTCGCCGCCGGACGCCGACGTCGTCCCGCTCACGCCGCAATCGCAAGGGATCGTCCCGTATCTGCCGCACTGATCGGAGCCGCGCACGAAGTCGTCGCTATCACATGGGACACGCGGCCTTGGTTGTTTTCTCATTCATTGAAAGATTTCGCTACACTCGTCCGAAATGCTTGTGAAATTTTCCAGCGTTGCCATAGAAAGACCTTGCTCCAAAAATCTTTCAGTTTAACAGGAAAGCCGCCCGGTACCGTTCTTTTCAATCGGTGTGAGAGTTTGTCTACACGGTAAAACAGACATTCCTCGTTGAAAAAAGAACTTGGAAGAGTCGCTTTCAATAATACGTTTAGGGGAAACAACACTTCGTCGTACGAGGTTTGCAATGATCGTTGTTACCATGAAGGAGAGACATCATACTATTTCATTCAAGGAAGGGCAAACAAACCGATTTTGTCCCAAGCACGCGGCAATTTCAAACCACGACTTATTGCCGTTTGGTATGCTTCCGCAGCGGCCGCGCCACCAAGACGGGAAAGGATACAAACACCATAGCGTCCGTCGGGCGTCATGTCTGCAAGATACATACCCTCGTATTCGCCTTTGGGGACTTCAACAAATACACGTTCGCTTTTCTTATCCGTGTCGACAACAAGGAACCTGAATTTATTGTCATATTGGTTCCAGTAACACAACAGCCTACTACCATTACTCAAAGAAAAAATGCTCGGCGAGAACTCTATCGGTTCGCAAAATGGCGTATTTTGCATTTCCTTTGTTTCCACATTGATCCGTGAAAGATAGGGAAGCTGTCCCCAAAGTTCCAAACTTGTCTCCTTATTTGTTGTGTTCCCCTTGAGTAGAACGTTTTCATCTAACAATTCCGAACCGAATAGTAAAGCAGTACCGTAATTTTCGGATACAATTCTAAACATTTGGCATAATTCGAATGGAAAATCCAGCTTCGAAACATGCTCGATCTCTCCGCTGGTGGAAATTCGCATTAAATCCAATTCCTTGAGCAACAGAATATTATCCGATTGTTCCCAACACAGCGATGTATGGGCAGTACCGGCTTCCGCCGGATTACGGTCACAGAGATATATTTTCTTGATAACTGCTCCGTTGCTTACATCAATCGAGTAAAAATAGATTTGGCGATATTTTTCATAATCAAAGGTTCCGCTGGCATCATCTTTTTTTTGCATCTCAATGGAAATCACTCCGATTATATTCGGGACAAAATCATTCCACTTGATCGAGTCGATGGCGATACTTTCCGGAAAGGCCAAGACTTTTTTAGAGTCGCTTTCATTTTTTGGTGGAAAATCGGCGACATAAATTATTTGTGATGAACCACTCACCCCTGCAATGGCAATCTTCGCGGAATTGCTCGATATTGACGTCTTTGAAAATGAGTGTAGATCGTCGGGAATGGGGACTATGGTCATAGGTGCCATAGAAATCGTATTTTTCAAGCGGCTTCCATGGACCAGCTCCGCAACTTTTTTTTCATATTTTTTCGCGGCAATCTCTACCCTTTTTTTGGATTCCTTCTTATATCTATCGATTTCCTCCTTCGTTATCCGCGCCCGACCATCGTCTAAAGTTACTACCTGACGCGAATGGAAGTGTCGGACGACAAACGGCGCGACTGCCAAAAATACGATAACAACACAAAGAATCAGTTTTTTTTCTTTCATGGTACAATTATACGAAAAGTGACCACTTAATCGTGAAATCCCATACTTTACGGATAATACACGTTACGAACAAGATCGAAACATGGTTAAAATATGTCAAGAGTAGTACCCGTACCCTGTAGAGAGAGGTTGGAAGGTGTTTTAGGGAACAGATCGGCGGTAAGAGGCTCACACGAATCATTTGCGGCGAATGTACAAGTGTTCATCTCAGGTGGGCCACATCTGTTCTCTACGGTACATTTATTGCGAGCCCGACCGATACAGGCATTCTTCACGGGAGCGATACAAGCGTTTGTGCCACAAGTATTTACCGACAATGGCCCTGTACACTCGTTGATTGCTTGGCACGCGTTCTTGTAGCAGGTGTTTTCTGAGTTGCAACGATTGTATTGAGTACAGGTATTCCGCGACTGCAAGGAGCAGGTATTTTTACTTCCCACCCCGCATTGATTTGGATTGCATTCATTATAGGATATAATGTTACATTGGTTATTCGTCCCCTGACCGCAAACGTTTTCGTCGATGCAAATATTGGGGCCGCAAAAGTTTCCGGTACTCGGCGGAAGGCATTTATTGCCTTCTAAACCTACGCAAAGGTGAGTTTCATTAGGAGCAGAGCAAGCCGAAGTAGTGTCATCAGGGGGGCAGGTCTCAGATGCGCCGAATACGGATGACAAGGCCGAAGCCCCGATACCAGTGACAATGATTGCATGCAGGAATCCACGTCGTGTCGATTGCATCGGCGCAAGATCAGCCTCGTTTTCAAGAAATACTTTCAATTCCCCAAAGAGTCTCTGCTCAAATATCGAACAGGATTCCGCCGACCGTTCCTTTTTATCATTTTTTTGCACGATACTCATAAAATGATTTCCTTGTCTTTATGGCAGGGATGAAAATTTGCGATCTTCTCTGTGAGAAGCGGGACAGTTATCGGTTTTGAGCTCACGAAACTGAATTTTCCAATTCACCGACAGCCAAACCACAAACGCCAATTCCCCCAAAACTACCAGTTCGTTGAACCACCGCTCATGCAGAAGCCCTTCTCCCAAGCTCGGCGCGGTCGCCAACTGGTGAGCCTTCATAAATGCCGCGACCAAAAGCACCAGCGCGATCCCCAACCGCAGGGCGATTTGCGCTCGGGTCTCTTCCCCGGACGGCGGAGAAGCGGAAATGGTCATGGTGAATTATTCCAAGGAATCGAAAAAATTTGAATCTCGACCGATTTTCCCCACGAGTCACCTTGCGTTGTAAAAAAAAAATAGCGGGTCAAGAGGGCGAATAAAAATATTTCCGCGAAGCGATCGATTTGTAAAGGCGAAATCATTTGAATCCGCTCAAAGACATCCCGTCCGACGGCAAAGAACCGCTTCGGTTTTTCGCCCCTCGACTCGCGCCCAGTTTTTCTGCTACGGAATCACCCCGACGGGAATCTTGTACTGCCGACCTGTTTGGGAACACCAAACCTCAATAATGAGTTTTTGTACCGAACCGTCAACTTCGGGAATGTCAAAATGCAAGGTTTGTTCTTTGGAACCTGTTTTTTCGAAGGTCCAAGGAATCTCGACGTCTCCTCCTTCGTGGTGGAGACGTTTGACCTCCCACGGTTCCTCAAGTCGGGAGAAAAGCATCAGTTCCACTTGCTTTGCCTCCTTCAAGCTCAACACTTCCGGGAAAATGCGATACGGCTCGCAAATCGTACCACGAACGGAAAGAACGAACTGCTCGTAACCTGCAATGTTCGTTTTTAAAGTGATCGTTCCCGATATTTTGTCTCCAACGACTCCCTTCGGCTTAACAACCAGTTCCAAAATATGGATTTTATCATATTTTAGAGCCGGCAATGTCAACTCAGGGAAAATCTCTTTGAGCGATTTTTCATCGATCGGACTCAACTTGAAATCGACCAGCTCCGCTCCCCGCAAGTCGTTGTCTTCGGGAGTGATTTGGAAATCGCGCCGATCGCCCGTATACTTTACGAAACACCGAATCGTTTTTTCATTTCCATCGACGGCATCGTTCCACAAAACTTGGAGCGGTTGAACGAGAACCTCCACGCCGGACCAGCCCGAGGCGGTCAGCGTGAAAACGGGAACGCGCGGGTCGTTCGTTTGAACATAGATTTCGTGGAAAAACGGCCCCGTGTTTGCTTGAACTTGATATTGCAGCTTGATCTCGCCTTTCTCGCCCGGTTGGATTTCCCCTTCCGTTTTTTGGCTTTCGATGCAGGAGCAGCCCGGATGGATTTTCTCGATAACGAGACTTTCGTTTCCCACATTTCTGAAAGAATAGGCGAAAGCGATCGGCTCACCTGCAACGGGGACCGTGCCCAAATCACAGGTTAGCGAATCGAATTGCACGCAGGGAGCGGGCTGATTCGGAAGAGGCCAAAACAGAGGAAGCGGCGGCGCCCCTTCCGGTTTATGGACGGCGAGACTGCTTCCGCTCCACCGATTTTCAAAAGCAGCCCGCTCCAAGGCGGTGCGACGGCCGTTTTCGTCGAAGATGTGAACATAGCGATCATCGACTGCAGAAACGACGACGAAGTGGTCCGGTTTTGTAAAGTGTGCGATCCGGGGAAAAAGACCGCTCCGAAGATGTTCGAATGTTTCGCTGCGTCCTTCCGTTTCGAAACCGATTTCATGGAGTATGCCATCGATTTGCTCCATCGAATGTCCGCGAGAGTCGTTGGGTAGTTTTTCCAGGATCGTCTCCATCTCGACCGGTACGCCGAGCAATTGGCAGCAGCGAAGGATACTCCAATGGGCGCATTGTGGGCGATCCAATTCCGCGAGCATTGGCGACTCGAAAAAGTTGCTCCGATAGAAAAGCAAAAACGCCGCGCCGCCGAGCAGGGCGAGGACCGGAGCGATCTTCGATAAAATCGAAACATTTTTCATGACGGAGGATTCGTGTTTTTCATTCTTTTTCGCAGGACACCGGCTCCGCCGATGAGAATCAGCAACAAGCCGAGACCGATCAGGATTGTTCGAAACTTGTTGTGCTTCGTCGCTTCGGCGTCAAGAATCGATTGCTCCTCCAGCGAGGGGAGAAACTCGTCCCCTTCCACGGTAAACGCGGTGTTTGTGCGATTATCGGAACCCAAGTCGCCACGACGTATCCCAAGGCTCGCGAGACTGAATTCCTTTTCCGGAATGCTACGGTTGATCGTTTGATCTGACCACTTCATCGTCTGCTCCTCCGTCGTATTGTTGTTGAGATTCTTTGTCAGATGAATCTCCTTCGGAATCCAAAATCCGGAAACTTCTTGTAGCGTACTCGACCATGTACGGGTACTCGTTTTGTTAGAAACCGGGTGAGCGCTTTTTCCTAAATCCAGAGTGTAACTACTTGAAGATTTTCGTTTGAATGTTAACAAATCACCGTTCAACTCAAACTCCACGTTGGGATGACCGTCTGTCTTCATTCGCGAAACGAAATCCGCGATTTGCTCATCGGTCATTTGGTCCTCTTCTTTCAGTTTTTTTTGTGCTGGCCCGGTAAGATCATACTTGTCAAAGGTTAAGAGAACCTCGTTTATTCCATTCGGCCACGAAGAATCCTTGAGCGGCTCGAACCGTATGAAAGTCGGCGGACGTCCTGGATTGATCCGGAACAGATTGTGGGCCTTCTCCTCTTGAGTTGGCATGCCTTCAAAATTTTGGTAGTCGTAGTAGACGTCATCTTTGAAAAGCGTGGTCTGTTTGTAGACCGGCCAGGGAACTTTCTGTCCGTTCTCGAAATGGTCGTTCCGCGTCAGATCCGTGGCGACTTTATTCATTCCATGCACATAATCGAACACGAAGTCGATGATGCAATCCTGCTCTTCGAGGAGCTGCCCCGGTTCATTCGTGGAATACAGCTTGCGGTGAAGCAGAACCCTACCGCTCCAGTTACGGATGCCGGTTTCCCATGCTTTCACCAAGTCAATCACTCGTTCGGCTAGTTTCGCTTGGGCATCGTAACCCGTGATTTCCTCACTCCGGGACGATCCGACGAAAAGAGCCAACGCGACAACAATCAGTGAAGTGAAAAGGAATTTTGAAGTCATGGCAGTGTTGGAGCGGAAAAGAAGGAAGAAGGAAACGAGAGTGTCCGGTGAATCACCCACCACTGTCGCATTTATATTTTTTAGGTTGTCGGCTTTTTGGCAAAAGCTGATCGCCACTCGAGCTGCAGGCCGCGCAGTAAGATAGGGGATTATCTGAATCTTTACATTTTGTTGCGTCGTCGGGGTCTTTTTTTAGATTTGCCCCCCCTCCTCCACTACATATAATTCCATGACGACAGTAATTTACACCATTCTCGACGACATCAAGAGTGTTTTCGCCGTTTCCGGTTTTGGCAGATTCGAATGGCATATTATGAATCCCGGAGTTGAACGGTAGATTCGAGCAGTCAGGAATTGCCCCGCTTATGTAATTTTGATACTGTTCATTTGATTCGTATTTACCCTGTGGCCTCATGACAACCGCAGGGCTGGGACATGAGGGGCCGTTAAAGACCAAATTTGCCCCCTTACAGGAAACCGTATCTGTAAAGGTTACGCATCCGCTTTCCCCGTTTCCGCGAATAGCAGCCATTTGGGCTTTGGTCAGCCGTGACGCTCCAGAAGGTTTGGCGGTCTTCGAAAATTGAAACAGGGTGACGCAGCAAATAGCTACGCCAGCCAGCAAAACAAAATGGTGTTGCGTTTTCATGAAAGCTCCTCAAGGTTAAGGTGAAACTAAAAATCCTTCTTAACAAATTGAACGACACCGCCGTCCACGTGAAGAATCACCGGCGTGGCGACGGCCCAAGTGTACCTGCGGCTTAACTCTCCAGTGCTCCAGTCGTTCGGAATTTCAAGCGTTTCCGGCGGCGCGCTGGCTGAAACATTTATAAGGACCGTCTCCCAGCCTTCGGAAGGGGGGAGATTACGCCAATCCGAGAGGACGGCATGGCACTTTTCGCACTGGTCCCGAAAAAGTAGTATGCGGTATTTCCCTTGTGAGATGTTTTGACTCGTCACGAAGTGCCGAAGAATCGGGCACGGCTTTCCGATCCATTGCTCCGGCTCCAAAACTACGATTCTACCATGTCCGACTACCGCTCCGGATGCGTCGACTCTCGCGAAGTTCGAAAACAAAAGTACACCGACGACCGGTACCGACAGTACCAGCCAGGAGAATGCGAAACTTGCAAGGTTCGAAACGCTCGGTTGTTCGTTCCGTTCTGAAACCGGTCGGAAAAGAAATAAAAGGGCAACGACGGCTGCATCGAAAGTCGCCGTCCCAAGGGGCGGGATTTCCACCGTACCGAAACAACCGCACGATTTCTCACCCGAAAAAAAGCGAAACGCCGAAACCGACGCAAATAGTGAAAAAAGAAGAACGCTCGCGACCCAAGTGATTTTACGATGAAAGCCGTAAATCAACCACACGCCAAAGAATAACTCGAATACGATTACCGCGATGTTGAACCATCTCGCATGTAGAAGCCCTTCGCCCAAGCTCGGCGTGGTCGCCAACTGGTGAGCCTTCATAAATGCCGCGACCAAAAGCACCAGCGCGATCCCCAACCGCAGGGCGATTTGCGCTCGGGTCTCTTCTCTGGACGGCGGAGAAGCGGAAAGGGTCATGGTGAATTATTCCAAGGAATCGAAAAAATTTGAATCTCGACCGATTTTCCCTACGAGTCACCCCGCATTGTAAAAAAAAAAAAAAAATAGCGGGTCAAGAGGGCGAATAAAAATATTTCCGCGAGGCGATCGATTTGAAAAGGCGAAATCATTTGAATCCGCTCAAAGACATTCGGCGTACCACGAACGATAGCGCGACATAAAACGGGGGACCTCCTCCGATTCGCTCCCTCGTTATACAATCCCTTGAAGACCTCGCGCGTTTTTGTTGCGAACGCGGACGAAATGTTCCGGCGAAAAAACGGTAGTTTCCCAACGGTTCGTGGTATGTCGCGAGATCGGAAGTGAAACGACCATTTCCGTGGTGCAATCTCGTTGGGCTGCTTCCGGCTCGCAATTCATCCGCGTTTTTGATTGTCATTCAATCAGTATGGAATTTGTAAGTGTCGGCTTTTTGACGTTTTGGAGTTCGATTATCGGAGCGGAAGCTCTTGTTGGCTCCCGGGTTTGTTTTACGGCATGGACGACATCAACCGCTACGATTTTGAGCTTCCGCAATCGCTGATCGCGCAGCATCCGCTCGCGGACCGTTCGTCGGCCCGACTTTTGGTCGTCGATCGTAAGGCGGGAACGATCGAACATCGACACGTTCGCGATTTGCCGCAATTTTTCCGTTGCGGCGATACGCTCGTCGTCAACAACACCAAAGTCGTGCCCGCCAGATTGATCGGGTGTCGAACTCGCAGCGGTGGGAAATGGGAAGGGTTGTTTCTCGGATTCGAACCGGATGGACTCTGGACCATCCTCGGCAAAACCCGCGGCAAAGTGAATCCCGGCGAAACCATCACTTTGATCGCGCCCGACGGACAAACCGGATTCCCGCTCGAAATGGTTTCGAAACAAGACGACGGGACTTGGCGGGTCAAACCGCGTACCGACCAAGAAACGTTCACGGCCTTGGACAAGGTCGGCTGGGTTCCGATTCCGCCGTACATTCGGAGCGGGAAAATGGACGAATCGGACAGAACCGACTACCAGACTGTGTTCGCCCGGGAACCGGGAGCGGTCGCCGCGCCGACGGCCGGCCTGCATTTCACGCCGCCGCTTTTGCGGGAAATTAAAGCCAAAGGTGCCGCGAGGTTTTCAATCACGCTGCATGTCGGCGTCGGAACGTTCAAACCGATCTCCGTCGAGCGGCTTTCGGAACACCGAATGCACTCGGAATGGGGAACGATTCACGCCGAAACCGCCGCGGAAATCAACGCCCGAAGAGAGCGGGGAGGACGGACGGTCGCCGTGGGAACGACTTGCGTGCGCGTCCTCGAATCGGCGGCAACCG
>JAVBTU010000459.1:0-4297 GCA_031556015.1 Thermoguttaceae bacterium | reverse complement strand
TCTACCGCCGTCATAATATCTATTTTAGATACAAAGCGACTTGTCAGCAAGGACAGATCGCGAATGTGCATGAAAATTCACCGCTCATTCGCCAAAATCCTTGGCTTCTCTGGTTTACTTTATCTGATTTCCTGTCACGATTCTTCAAATTTGACAAAAGATTGTGGATTGTAGCGAAAACACGAATCGTTCGCCCGGGGCTTTTCACACGCTCTCGCCAAAAAAAGCCCATTGAAACCAACGGACACGGCGATATAATTTCGGAAACCGTTAAGATTCTTTTGCCCCATTCCAGAAAACGCTGAAAAAAAACATGCCCCCCAAGGAAGATCATATCGATTTGGTTAGCGATCCCGTCACCGGAGAGTCCGTCGGAAACTTGACCGATGAAGTCGACAATGCCCCGGAATTGGATCTGCTCCGCAAGGAACTGGAAGAAACGAAAGATCGGGCGCTTCGAGCCCGTGCGGAGCTGGAAAACTACCGCGCCCGGATTCATCGGCAGGTCGACGAAGAGCGAAAATACGCTTCGATCGATCTTTTTCGGGATCTGTTGCCGGTTTGGGACAACCTCGGTCGCGCTCTGGAGGCCGTCGAAAAGACGCATAACACCGAAGCGCTGTCCGAAGGGGTCAAGCTCGTTCACGGCCAACTGCTCAAAGTGCTCGAAAAGCACCATTGCGTCCGGATCGAATCGCTGCATCAACCGTTCGACCCGAATTTTCAGGAGTCGATCGCGATGTTTCCCAGCGCCGACTATCCGCCGAACACGGTCATCGAGCAGGCGTCCGTCGGTTTCCGCCTCTTCGACCGCGTGGTCCGCCCCACGCAAGTCGTCCTCGCCGCGCCCCAAGCGGAGTGATTTCACGGCCGATGCAGCCGCCGCATGAAAATCGGGTCTTCTTCCAAGTCCGGATGGATCACCAGTTGCGGCGTCGAAAGGAGCGTTTCGGCGTGCTCGGCGAGTTCTTTCGGATCGCTCGGTAAACCTTGCACCAGCTCGAATTTGTACTCGAACACGCCGTGTTCGTCGCAAACGAAGTTGGTCATCCACGTGTTATCGAACACCATCGCGTAAATCTTGTTCGGATTTTCCGGCGCGGCTTTGAGGAATTTAAGCGTTTGCGGGCCACCGAAACTGACCAACGGGGCGTCACGGGTGATCCACGTCCAGCTTTGGCCGTCTTTGGCGTAATTGACCCAGGAATCGACCGCGAAATAATCCATACACGTTCCCGGAAGCTGATCCGTAAACGGCGTAAACGGCATCCCGCCGGCGCTGGTCGTCGGGATCACGTCCCCGCTCGGAAAAGCGCAACCGATGTAAAACCACTCCGGCAATTCCGACGAAATCCGGTTGAACCGAACCGTAAGCGTCGCTCGCCGTCCATCGTCGGACACTTCCAGTTGTCGTGTCAACCATTTTAAGCGGGGATGTTTCATCTGTTGCGTGTAAACGGTTGAATGGAGAATATTATCTTCCACTTTCGTTTCACCATCAGGTTCTGCATGGTTCGATTTTAACGCCGTATTTTTTCTCTCCACATTTCCATCATGTAAGATACTGTTGACTTGCCAGCGACCACGCGGCTCCGTCATTTCCACCGAAACGAAATCGCCGGGGCCTTCCGTAAAGAGTGGTACCGAATCCTTGTTACGTTTTATCAAGGTCGGCCAACCGTTGGCATCACATTCCGCCTCGAACCGGTTAAAACGCGGTCTGTCCGGCCACACCTGTTGTTCGGCCGGCGTTAAACGAAGTGTTTCCCGACTGGAAAGGTCGATCCAGAATTTAGCCAACTGATCCGGTTTGTTATCTGAAACGGTATCATTGTCCGATTCGTGCGTCATTTCTTTGGCATTCGACGGCGGAACGAATTGCGAATAGCCGGAAATGCGTTTGACTTTGGTTTGAAGGTATTTTTCGCGGTTGACAAGCCAAGGCACATCTTCCCGCAGCGCCGAGGTTTTCACATACACCCAGCCGCTCCACGGTTTCGGGGCCGTGTTTACGACGTAATAGCCGCCGTCTTTCTCGGCATAGATTTTCGTTCTCGCTCTTTGTGCCAGAAGCATTTTCGACATTGCGAGAGCGTAATACGCCGCTCTCGCTTTTTCGTTGAATTGAGCGTGGGTATCAATCGCGTGCGGCTGGCCGATGCTGTCGGCGGCGCCCCAGGTGTGTTCGTCGAACAAGCACAGGTCCCGCAGGATTTTATCTGCTGCTTTCTTCGTATTCTCGTCGGGCTCGCCCCAAACCGGTGAAAGTGCCGCCGCGAGGTTCCGCTTGGCGATCCGTGACGCCGCGACTTCCCTCGGGCCGGACATGATACCGTTCACCCACCAATCGGTGAATTCGCCGGAATATTCACGAGCCGGATTCTGCGAATCCGACCCCGCTTCCTTTTTCAAACGCTCCATCGCCGCCGACGCCGTCGAAAGATGAATCGACGGTTTCAAGCCGAGCTTGTTCCATGCCGCCACGAATTTCGCGATTGCCGGGAACGGCGGGTCGTTGTCCATTCGCCAAACGTTCGTCAGTGAAAGCGGCATCACGGAATATTTGTACCCTTGCGATTCGTAATGCCGGAGCTTCGCACAGAGCACTTCATGCGATTTGCGAAGCGACGCTTCGTCGGTTTTGAAAAAATCGTTCGGGCGGGCCGGACGGAAATGCGTGTCGGTCGATTCCGGAACCGGGCCGCGACGCCAGTCGAAATCGTGAAAGAAGAAAAAGCCCATCGGATACGATTCGCCGAGCCAAACGAACATTTTTCGACCGTCCGGCATCTTCCACCAGAACGGCCCGGGCACCTGGAACGGAGCGTGTCCGTTGGTCGCGTTGATACCCATCCAGAGATTGTCGACACCACGGTCGAGCATCGCGCTCGCGCCGGCCCGGGGAAAGCCGTTCACGTCGTTTTGGATGCCGACTTTGTGCGGGACGATTTTGTCGAGCTCTTCCGGCAGCCAGCGGAGCATCAACTTCCACTGGTCGGCGTCGAGCGTTGCCGTTTGGTTCATTGCGACGGAGCCGATTTCCAGTTGCCCGGACTCGATCGCTTTGACCAGATCGGCTCTGCGCTCCGGCGTTGCGCGTTGCCACCAATCGGCGACGGCGAGCGACCCTTCGGCTTCCCAGACGAATTTTTCGTCGTCCGGCTTGTCGATCGTTTCGAGCACGGCGTCGATCGCGATGTCGAGGAATCGAATCTGCTGTTCGCGGGTTACGGCAGGGTGATCGGTAAAGCCGATGTCGGTATGCGTCGTGTGGACGATGTCGACTCGCTGAATAAACTCCGGTTGCTCCGCGGCAGGGAGGAGTGAAGTGAAAAACAGAACGAAAACGATGTGCGGTATTCTCATGGTGTCATTCAAAGTAAGGTGGGACAACCGACAGGGTGGTCTGCGCATTGTATTCCTTACGGCGGTTCAAATCAACCATTTTCCGAAAACCGAAGGTCTCTTGCGGTTCGGGGGCTTTCGGCGATAATGGGGTAGTTTTTGTCCGGCTTGTCGGCCCTTCTCACGAATCTCCATGATACAACGACTACACGATTGGCTTGCTTCCACCGCGGATAAGGAATTACGGCAACGGTTCAAATCCGGGCCCGGGGAATCGGCATGGAATTTCTGGTGCGAACTTCTTCAGCGGCGGGCTCAATCGTTGGAACTCGCCGAGTACGCCGACCGATTGGGCCGGGAAACGGAACCGGCCCCCGAAATCGTTTCGCTCCAAAAAGCTTGCGCGTTGCTGCTCGATTTTCGGAATACCACGCCCGCCGTTTGGTGCGATTCGCTCGAATCCCTGATTGCCGCAATGAATTCCACCGCGAGCGTCGAGGTGGAGTTCGCCCCGCTTCCCAGCCAACGGTTCGGCGAACTCGGGCTGCTTCTCGGCTTGGCGTTTCCGGAATTGAAGCCGATGAAACCGATTCTGGAGCAAGCTCGAAGAATTCTCGCCGACGGACTGGAACATCTGCTCGACGGCGCCGGATTGCCGAAGTCGGAAAATCTCCTGCTGCTTCGACCGCTTCTCGCCTGTTGGACCCGTTGCCTTTTCCTCGGGAAAAACGCGGAATCGTATCCCTGGAAGCTCAAATCACAGCAACAGTACGAATGGGCGATTCTTCAGTCGCTCCGGTTGACCCGTCCGGACGGGTCGGCTTTGTTCGCGCCGATCGCGCTGCAAGACGCGTCCGCGGAATCCGAGGCGCCGAAAACCAAAAAAGGGAGCAAAACGGACGCGTTTCGAAAAACGCTCGAAGAAGCCCTGATGTTCGATTCCGATGAAAAG
>JAVBTU010000381.1:0-10222 GCA_031556015.1 Thermoguttaceae bacterium | reverse complement strand
GCTTCCGGACGGACGGCGATTTTTCGTTCGGCCGTTCGATTCCGAGGTTTTTCCAGCGGCAACGCGGTTTGCTGTTTCGACGGGACGTCGGGCGCCGCCTTGGGTTCGATTTTCGGCTCAACCGTTTTTTCAACAATTTGGTCGACCGTCGGAGCGGACGGAGTGGGCGTCGGTTTCGGTTTGCTTTCGGTTTTCACGGCCGGCTGCGGCTCGGGTTGCGGTTCCGGCTTCGGTTCGACTTTCGGCTCGATTTTCAGCTCGACTTTCGGTTCTTCAAGCTTTTGAACGATCGGCTCGTTCGTCGAAGCGATTGCCGGGACGGAGTCCATCCTCATCGCGACCTTCGGATCGAGACGCGGCAACCCGATCTTGTCGGCAAATCGCTCTTCGGGTTTAAGACCGGGAATTGCGGGCGCTGCTTGCGTCGGCATTTCTTTTTTCTCGGACGGAACCGTCGTTTCCGGAATCGTCGGCGTCTCGACAATCAGCGTCGAAACCGGCGGAGTCTCCGATTTGAGTTCCATTGGGGTGTTCGTAGGAAGCTCCTGCTTGGACGGAGCGGCGATCGCGATTTGGGTCGGTCGCGAATTTGCCGACGTTCCTCCGACGGCAATCGGTTTCCGTTGCGAGGGTCCGAAGGTGGAATATTGTCCGCTCTTGGGCGTCGTTGCCCGGTTCGCGGGTTTCGGCGCATTCGCTTGGACCTGCGGCTGCGGCTGCGATTGCGCTTGATCCTGTGCTTGAGGTTGAGGCGGGATCGGCGTTTGGACCAGCGGCGGATTGAGGCCAACTTGCAAGTCGAGTCGCGGGTTCGGGATCTTATCCGGCAACGTCGGACTCGTTTGTACTTGCGATTTCGAGGTTTCACTCCCCAAAGTCAAGTTTGGCAAAACCTCGTCGGCCGGCGGGACGTTTTCCTTCGGCGGCTCCGGCGTCGACTCCAGGGGTGGAAAAACCGGTTCGATCGGCGTATTGAGGAAGTTGTCCTCGAAAGGAAGCGGTTTGTGAGCCTCGTCCGGTTTTTCCGATTCCGGAGCAGCGATCGAGTGAGATTTCGTTGACGCAACTCCACGGTCCATCGAATTTTCCCGCAACGCGATTTTCAGGAGTTCCGACTTCACCGATTCCGTTTCCGGCTTGAACGGATCAAAGTCTTCAAGTTCCTTCTTCGTCGGGGTAAGTGCTGGAATCGCCGGCGCGATTTGCGGCGGAGCTTGCTGAACGGGTTGGATATCTCCGAGAAGCTTTCCCGCGAAGTCGGTATTGGGATTCGGGGGTTCAAAAACCGTCGCATCTTTCGGGAATTCAAGGTTGGGCGTCGCAACCGCGATCGGTTTGCTCACCTTGCCCGCTTCGGCGAGCAATTCGGAAGCGGAAGGTTTTTTCTGAGGTTGAACGACCGTTTCCGACGGCACGGCGATGTCGCGGTCCGGTCGCGCGGCGAGCATTTGGCGCGGAGGAACCGGCGGAGCGGCCGGGAGTGCCGCCCCAAGCGTCGCCGGGGCGGGATACGACTCGTCCAGCGGTCGCCCCGCGATCGCGGAGCGGTTGGAATGGATGTCGGAAAACTTAGGTTGTGCCGTGGAAACCGGAGGATTTGGAATCGGTGCTTCCACGAATTCCGGACGACCGTATTTTTGCATCACTTCGGCAGGATTGATTTCAGGGGCCGCAGCGATTGACGTGTCCGGCTTCGGAATCGATTCCTCGTTTCCTTCGAGGATCCCCATGTACCTGCGGTTGATGCTTCCCATCTTCGGCGTCTTGGACGAATAGGTTAGCAATTCCATGGACGAACCGTCGGTCAATTCCTGGTTCAGTTCATTCTTCAAACGTTCCTTGACGTCGTTGATCGGTTTTCGGTTTTCCAGTTGCGCAATCCGCCCTTTTTCTTCCATCAGCTCCGCCCCTCGGGAATTTCCCTTCTCGCGGAGGATCTGCGCCAGTTCATGGTAAGCCGCACCTTCTCCGACCGCGACCTTGAAACGACGAAGCGCTTCGATTTCGCGGTTCTGTATCGCAAGGGTGTGTCCCAGGAAGAACAGGAGTTTTTTGTTCTTCGGATCGGCAATTAAAGCGTTTTCCAGAATCGTGGTCGCTTCCTTTTCCCGGCCGTCATCGATCAGCATCTGCGCAAAGTCGCATGCCAATTCCGGGTTCTCCGAGCCGAATTCGAGTGCTTTTCGGAAGTATTGTTCGCTTTTTTCCGTATTCCCTTGCCGGGCTGTGATTACCGCCAAGCGATGGTACGGAGGCCCGACGAACTTTACGCTTTCCTTTTTCTGATTGGATTGAAGACACTGGACATAAGCCCACTCTGCCGCTGTGAGGTCGCCTTGCTGTTCCGCGGCAAGGCCGACAGCGACCATCTTGTTCGTCTGCTCCATGATCGTGCGTTCTTCCTCGGCGCTGATCCTCCTGACTTTCGGTTGTTCGGGGCCGCCGGTCTGGAGACGCGACTTTTTTGCCGTGATGCAACCGATCGGAACAGTTCCGATTGCAGCAAGCAAAATGCAAATCAGGATGTTTTGAAGACGCATGAGTTCGTCAAGCCTTAAATGTCACAGTTTTGGTAAACTATTAGGCAGTGTTCGCGCAATGCGCAACACTATCATTCAGTTTTATCGGAAGCAGTTCTGTGAGACTTGAGTCGCTTTTGGCGATTATGACAAAATAACACGCAATGCGTATTTTGAGTAATATAAAGATAATACGGAAGAATGTAAGGATTACGTATACTGCACAGAATGCCAACGTTTGGCCGGAAATAATTGGAGCACAGGCTTCCAGCCTGTGTCGCGGGCAGGATGCCCGTACTCCAATTCGATCTTTCAGCGCACCGGAATAATCTTCGGCGGCGGTATTTTAAGACCGCCCACGGAACCGAAACGATCACATAATTCGCGGTAGTTGAGTTGGAGAAAATTCCAAACTTCCGTCGGCGGATCCTGATCGAGCCAGGTTTTCAAAAGCTGCCGAACCTTGTTGTCGTAACTGCGAACCGAAGAACCGTGCGCGTAACAGCGTCCCTCGAAGCGTCGAAGATCGCCGTTGAATTTCGGTCCGATGTGGAAAAGTTCGTGGATGATCGTTTCCAACTTCATCGTCAACTTCAGATTCATGAAGCGTGGAACGCAAACGTATAGAATGTAAAGGTAATCGCCGACGCCCGATTCATGGGGAAGACGTTGCACTTCCCATTCCTTGCCCCGACTCAGCATCGTCCGCCTTCCCCCCTCGAATCGCAGCGGCGTGAGAGAAGCGTAAACCCCGTAAGAACTGTTGTTGCGGGTTTGCGAGAAACTGACCGCGACACGGTCCATTCGGATATTTCCGAATTCCGGAACACGAAAACAGATGTCTTCGCAAAGTTTACGAACGGCGTCCGTGTAGTCAAAAGAAAAAGCGAAACGGTCCGCTTGGCTCTTTCGCCCGGGCACGTTTCGCATGAATCGAACTCCTCAAACAGGGAAAAATCCGAACTTCTTGGAGAACAAACCGCTCCTGAACTATTCTTCCACCGTCGGGACAACCGATTTTTTCTTGACGCGGTCGTTTTCGCCGACGAACTCAAGAATTGCGCGAGTTCCCGCATCGCCGAGTCGCGGCTTGGCCAACCGCAAAATTCGTGTGTATCCACCGTCCCGTTCTTCAAAACGCGGACCGAGCTTATCGAACAAAATGGAAACCGCTTCCTTGTCCCCGAGGATTTGGAAAGCGCGACGTCGCAGCGCCAGAGCCGGCGAAATCGTCTTGTTCCATTCCTGCCATTGTGGACTTTCTCGCCAGGCTTTCCATTGGGACGTTCCGCGATCGGCTTTCGTTTCCAACGCAATCGCGGCGTTCAAATGCTTCTGAGCCTTCCGAGCCAGAGTAACGCACTTCTCGACCAGCGGCTTGACTTCCTTTGCCTTTTCGATCGTCGTCACGATACGACCGGGCACCTTCGGCGGCTTGGCGCCGTCTTTCTTCATGTCTTCGATCTCTTTGTCGGAATATTCCCGTTCGGTCATCACGAGCGATATCGCAAGGTTGCGAAGAAGAGCCCGCTGATGTTTCGGGTTACGACCGAGTTTCCTGCCGTCTTTTCTGTGTCTCATCGTTAAGAAATGGAATCGTCTACTGACTACTGAATGTCTTTGTTTCTCTATCTAACCTGTTTCGTCCGATCCGATCAGGGATTCGCCGGTTGCGACGAAGTCGGGGGTAAACGCATCCCGAGCCTCAATCCGATCGCGGTCAATTTCTCTTTGACTTCATTGAGCGTCGTTTCCCCGAAATTACGGACCTCCAGAAGCGAATCTTCCGTTCGGGTCACCAAATCGCGAACCGACTTGATATTTTCCGCTTCCAGACAATTCGTCGCCCGCACGGAAAGGTTCATATCCATCAAGGTCATTCCCAATTTCAATTCCAACGCGGGATCGACTCCGGCGATGCTGATCGTTTTCGCCTTGGCGTAAACGGGATCTTCCAGTTTATCGTACTGAATGAACGGATTGAGGTGTTTGCGGAGAATTTTCGCCGCTTCGACCATCGCGTACTCCGGCCCGATCGAAGCGTCGGTCCAGATTTGCATCGTCAAACGGTCGTAGTTGGTTTTTTGGCCGACGCGGGTCTCTTCCACGGAATACTGGACCCGAATGACGGGGCTGAAGGAAGCGTCCAAGGGAATATATCCGATCTCTTCACTCCGGTCCCGGTGCTGAAATTGCTCGGTCGCCGGAATGTACCCACGGCCGTTTTCCACGACCATATTCAACTCGAACGGCACATTGTCGGTCAACGTCGCGATCAGGTGATCCTTGTTGATGATCTCGACCGTTCCATCCGTTTGGATGTCCGCCGCCGTAATCGGGCCGACCGTATTCTTCTCGATGCGGAGCAGTTTACGGCGTTCGTCGTACGATTTGACCACGAGCGATTTGACGTTCAACGAGATTTCCGTAACGTCCTCAAGGACACCGCGAATCGACGTGAATTCGTGCAACGCACCCTTGAGTTGCATTTGAATCACGGCACTTCCTTCAAGGCTGGACAACAAAATGCGCCGCAAACTGTTTCCGACGGAATTCCCGAAACCGCGTTCAAAGGGCTCGGCCACGAATTTTCCGTAACTTTCCGTGAGGGTCTCCTGCTCACAGACGACCTTGCTGGGAAGCTCCAAACCTCTCCAACGAACTCGCATAAAAACCTCCGAAGAAATGCAAAAAATTTGGGGAATACAACGGGACGACAACAATTGGCCCCGTAACGCTTTTCTTCACAGACGCCTATTTGGAGCAAAGCTCGACAATCAGCGCCGGTTCGACCGCGAGTGAAACATCTTCCCGGGCAGGGATGCGAAGGACGTATCCTTTCGGGATATCGTCATTGGACAACACGAGAAAATCGGGAATCATCCGAGACGACGTTTCGTCGAGACATTCTTTGACCGATTTAAGGCTGACCGGCTTGTTCTTAACGGCGATCGTGTCGCCAGGGCGTACGAGAAAACTCGGAATGTTCACTCGCGCTCCGTTGACAAGCAGATGTCCGTGAGAAATCCATTGGCGAGCCTGACTCCGGGAAAGCCCGAATCCCAATCGGTAGACCACGTTATCCAAACGACGCTCCAGAAGGCTCAGGAGATTCGTTCCCGTGTTTCCCTTCATTCGCTCGGCCATCGCGAAATACTTGCGGAACTGTTTTTCGAGGACGCCGTAATGGACTTTGACCTTCTGCTTTTCACGCAGGTGGATGCCGTAATCGGTCAGCTTGCCTCTCTTGGCGCCGTGCATACCGGGCGGGGAGATGCGGTGGACCGTCGTCCCTTGGGACGAACCGTTGAACGCGCACTTACTGGAATCGCATCGGTTTCCCTTGAGGAACAATTTCGTTCCTTCCCTGCGACATTTTTTGCAAACCGGGCCTGTATTGCGAGCCATAATTCAGTTATTCTCCAACCTCTTAAAACGTAAATTTCGACGACAACCGATAACGAGCGAACAAAGGAAAAACTTAAACGCGGCGTCTTTTGCACGGACGGCAACCGTTATGCGGCAACGGCGTCACATCTTCGATCGACTTGATCGCCAGACCGGCCTGCTGAAGAGCCGTGATCGCGTTTTCACGTCCGCTGCCCGGCCCTTTGACCTTGACTTCGACTTCTTTCATGCCAAATTTGAGCGCCTTTTCAGCAGCTTGCTGGGCGGCCATTTGACCGGCAAACGGGGTGCTTTTACGACTTCCCTTGAAACCGCTGGTTCCCGACGTCGACCAGCACAGGGTATCCCCCTTCGCATCGGTGACCGTGACCGTCGTGTTATTGAACGTCGCCTTGATATGGACGATGCCCGAGGCGACATTTCTTTTGACTTTTTTCTTCTTAACTGCTTTCGCCACTTTTGATCAAACTCCGTGGATGCTGTTGTGTGCTATTGAATTTGTGTGCTGATAAATATTGCAAGCCATGAGGGACGAAACTACCTCAAATCCTTGACACCCTTCTTTCCGGCGACGGTTTTCTTGGGACCTTTGCGGGTTCGGGCGTTCGTCCTGGTCCGTTGGCCGCGAACGGGAAGCCCTTTCCGGTGACGAAGACCGCGATAGCAGCCGATTTCACGCAACCGGGCGATGTTCTGGTTGACCTGACGACGAAGCTGGCCTTCGACGATATAATCGTTATCGAGAAGACCCGCCAGCCGGGCGAGTTCGTCTTCCTTGAGATCCTTGGCGCGGACGTTGAAATCGATTCCCGCCTTACGCAGGAGTTCCCGGGAAATATGCGGTCCGACGCCGTACAGATACGTCAGCGAAACGACGATCGGGCGATTATTGGGGATGTCAACACCTAAAAGACGCGGCATTCTCGTTCTCCGTAAAAACTAAATTTTATTCTTTATTAACCCTGACGTTGCTTATGACGCGGATTGACGCAGATCACATAAATGCGACCGCGCCGTTTGACGACTTTACAATTTTCACAAATTCTTTTGACGCTGGCTCGAACTTTCATGAGGAACCGAACTCCACTGAACAAATTTTACGGAAAGGAACTCTACGGCGGGAACCACTGCGGACCGACCGATTCGAGATATCCGGCTCATCGCCGGGTCGAACGACTCCACCGCAAGGATACGATGCTTCTACACAAAACAAAGAGCACCAGAGTATAAAATTTTTCCCCGAATCCACAAGCCCCCCGGGGAATCAATTGCCTCAATTTGAGAATAAATAGGGGGAAATTTCGATTTTTTCGTCTTCCGAAACCGGGGGACCGGTCAAAACGAACGGGCCGGACCGCGTGATCGCGATGGTATGTTCGAAATGAGCGCTGCATTTTTTATCGATCGTTGAAAGCGTCCAGTGGTCTTTTCCGACACTGACACGCTTGCTGCCGAGGTTGACCATCGGTTCCACGGCGATCACCAGACCCGGTTGGATGCGGAAATCGGAATTTCGCAACAGGTCCGTACAAATATAATTGGGGACCTGCGGCGGCTCGTGCATTTCGCGACCGATGCCGTGGCCGACGAGCGACTCGATGACCGCCAAACGGTGTTTTTTCACGTAGAGTTCCATCTCCCGGGCCACTTCGCTCCAGTATTTCGCTTTCGCGAGTTGCTTGACCGCGATTTGAAGCGTCTTTTGCGTGACGTCGAGCAGCTTTTGATGCTGTTCGTCGATTTTTCCGACCGAATGCGTTTCCGCGGCGTCCGCACACCAACCGTCCAAACGACAGCCGGTATCGATGCTGACGATGTCTCCTTCGACCAGTTTCCGCGAACCCGGAATTCCGTGAACGACCTCCTCATTGACGGAGATGCAAGTCGCCGCCGGAAACGGAACAACGCCGGGAACCCCCTTGAACAAAGGATCCGCATGACAGGCCAGGAAGAATCGATCGATGGCCGCGTCGATTTCCCGTGTCGCGACTCCGGGCTGCACCCAAGAGGCGGCGATACGATGCGCGTGCCAGATCACCAAACCCGCTTTTCTCATCAAGGCGATTTCACGTTCCGATTTTAAAGTGAGCATACTTCGGCAACCGGACGTTCCTGTCCCTTACTGGAAAAATGGGGGGTCATGAATCGGAAAACACGAATGTTATTTGTACGAATCGAGGATCGCGGTCGCACGCCCGAAAATTTCGTCGATGGTGCCAAGCCCGTCGATCGACTGGAGCAGGTTCTGTTTCGAGTAGTAATCCAGCAAAGGCATCGTCTGATTCGAGTACGAGACAAGGCGTTGACGAATCGCTTCGGGATTGTCGTCGGCACGACCGCGACCGGCAAGCCGGTTGAACAATTCTTCTTCCGGAACTTTGAGTTCGAGAACGACGTCCAGCGGCATTTTTCCTTCAGCGAGCATTTTGTCCAGCGCTTCCGCCTGGGCGATCGTTCGCGGGAATCCGTCGAGAAGGAAACCGCCCTTGCAGTCGTCCGCCCGGAGCCGCTCGGCAATGATGCCGATCACGACTTCGTCCGGTACGAGCTGCCCGGTCGACATGTATTTATTCGCTTCGAGCCCGATTTCCGTTTGGGCGTCCCGCGCGGCCCGGAGCATGTCGCCCGTGGACAGATGCGCAACATTATAACGCTTGATGATCCGTTCCGCCTGCGTCCCTTTGCCGGCCCCCGGAAGACCGATGAAAACCATTCTCATGTTTGAATTACGAATTACGAATTACGAATGACTCATTGGAATGATACGGGATACAAACCGTAATTCGTAATTAGTCATTCGGAATTTAACTATTATTTCAGTTTTTCTCTTTATTCAAAAGCCCTTTGTAGTTTCGCATGATCAAGTGACTGTCGATCTTGTCGACCAGGTCGATGATCACGCTGACCGCAATGAGCAAACTCGTTCCGCCGAAAAATCCGGCGACTTGGAAGGATACGTCCATTTCTCCCGAAATGAGCGTCGGCAAAATCGCGATGATCGCAAGGAACGCCGCTCCCACATAAGTGATTCGAATCATGACTTTTTCCAGGTACTCGGCCGTTCTCTTGCCGGGCCGGTATCCGGGAATAAAGTTGCCGTAGTTCTTCAGGTTGTCGGCCATATCTTTCGGGTTGAACGTCACCGCGGTCCAGAAATAGCAGAAGAAGAAAATCAATCCGACGTACAGCATGACGTACAGGAAATTCTCGCCGCGATGAAATTGATCCGCGAGCGACCGTAGCCAGGCCCAATTGAGCGCCGAGGCTCCCCACTCGAAGAAGAACAACGGGAACATCAAAAGGCTGCTCGCGAAAATAATCGGCATGACGCCGGCTTGATTCACTTTGAGCGGCAAATATTGGCGATTTCCGCCATACACCCGACGACCGCGAACATGTTTGGCGCTTTGCATCGGAATTCGGCGCTGTCCGCGGGTGATATAGATCACCGCGACGACGACCGCGACGAACAGAACGACGAGAACCAACAGGACTTCGACGCCGATTCGCGATTTGTCCCCTCCGCCGCCGCTCAGACTCGCTTCGCCCCCCTTAAAAACACCGCTAAAAAGTTCCTTCAAAGCGGTCGGGACATTCGCGATGATACCGGCCATGATCAGCATACTGATACCGTTGCCGATGCCGTATTCGTCGATCTGCTCCCCGAGCCACATGAGAAAACAGGTCCCGGCGGTCATGATGATGACCGACGTAATGACCCAGACGAACGGAATCGTCTGGCTCGTCGGCGTGGCGAGGAGGTTTTTGTTGACGCAACCCATCTGGTTGACCAGATAGACGTAACTGAAACTTTGGAAAATGCAGATCAGAACGGTTGCGTATCGCGTGTATTCGTTGATTTTTTTGCGTCCGCTCTCCCCTTCTTTTTGCAACTTTTCCAACGGTTCCCAAACCGTCGCCAAAAGCTGGAAGATAATCGAAGCGGAAATGTACGGCATGATGCCGAGACCGAAGATCGTGATATTCGTCAACTGAGAGCCGCTGAAAACGGAAACCGTGCCGAGAATCTCGCCGAGGCTTCCCGCACTCAATCGAGCGGCAAGCGCATTCGAATCGACGATCGGCAAAGGAATATGCCAACCGATCCGATAAACAGCCAAAAGCCCGAGCGTCAGCAGGATTTTCTGCCGCAACTCGGGTATGGAAAAAATGACTCGGATTTTTTCAAACATGCTCTTGCTCTTCCTTGTTGAGAGCAGCGGACGTCAAAGGGGCTTCGAGCGTCCGTCGCCGGAAACGGAAATTACTTCGATTTGGATTTTTTCGACCCCATT
>JAVBTU010000050.1:0-10992 GCA_031556015.1 Thermoguttaceae bacterium | reverse complement strand
GATTCCTCCTTTCCGGAAAAATCGAGATACACTTCCTTTCGAAATTGCCCCGTATAACCTGAAAGTCGGACTTTGAGCGCAACCGTAATTTCTCCTTGAGGAGGGATGACCGATTGACTCGGCTTGGCAACGGTACAGCCGCAACCGGAGCGAACATCATGCACTTCGACGGCTCGGTCGCCGGAATTTGTAATCGAAAAGCTCAACTCCAGCGGTTCGGGAGTCGATTTGACCCGCCCAAAATCCACGACATCCGGCTCGATCTTGAGCGATTTGGAGACGGAATTCTCCGCACCGCATGAAAGAGAGATCAACAAATCAAGGCTAAGAATAAACACAATTCCCGCCCAAAAACGGGCTTCCGCTTTGATTCGGAGCCGCACAGAAGGTTTTAGTTGCCCGGGCATAACTCACCCAAAAACTTATCTATATAGGAATAAAAACACAAATTTTTGAATCTTTTTTTCTTTTTATACCCCCCCCCCCCCCCCCCCCGTGTCAATAGGGCATCTCAAATAGTCAAAAGCCGGAACGCACAGCTGCCACTGGTACTGACGATCGTTGGACCAGTTGACCGAGTTCCCGCCGAGTTCCGAAATCGCGTGGGGAATTACGCTGCGGATGTGTCAATACCGCACGGCATTTATCCGTACGGAATCAGGTTTTTTTCATATTTCTGTAAATCAATCCGCCAATGACGGCAAGAAACACAACATTGACGCCAACGACAAACAAAATTCTTGACGACGACCTAGGAGCTGGCAATTCGCCCACCCCTTCAATTTGAGGCAGCGGGGTCGGCGGCGGAGTCGGAGTCGGCGGGGGAAGTGGAACCAGCTTTCGCTTCTCAATTTCCGGCGGCGGCGGAAGCGGAAATTTATTAGTCGCGATATTCTGGAATTCCGCCAGACGCTCCTCTCCGTTTTTGACAATCTTGATTTCCATGTCGAGAGGAATCTCGAAGAAATCATCCGTCAAATCCGGACAGAACGTGATGTCTTTTCTCGAAATTTCCGTAATAATTTCTCCGGATTTTTGGAGAGCGAGAAATCCCAATTCCCAAAAAGTTTCTTGATCGATGTAATACCGTGAAACAATACCGATATCCTCCATCTTCAAATCCACTTGGTAGCAATTTCGACCCTCATATTGAGCTATTCCAACCGTAAAATGGGACGAAAGATCGCCTTTGGGTTTCACTTCTGGTTTTTCTTTTGTTGATTCAGACATTTTTGGCATTCGAAAACTCGTATCAAGGACGATTCCTTCTTCAAAATAAATCTCATAGGATTGATTTCCTTTTTCAAGAAACGACTTTTTAACACGTGGAGAGGAGCCATCCACCAAGCCCACGTCCTTGAAGACCGCTTTGGTTCCATCCGCCAAGGTCTTTTGATAAACAGTGGTTTCGAATTTGTCGTCGACGATGCGATAGGAGAGCGGCTGCTGCATTGCTTCTTTCGATTTGGCCAGGATTTCCTCCGCCGTCAAATCCTGAGCCGAAGCCAACGACAAGCCGCCCGCATAAGCCAGGAAAAACACCAATACACTCCTGACCGGCATGTAAAATTTCGAGGGCATTGTCGCAGTCTCCTGTTTTTTTAGCTTCATATTTGGGCGAGGGAACGTCTCACATTATAGCGCTAACGTAAGGCGGTCTCAAGATCGTTTTCTTTTTGCGGGAGTCCCATCAGGAGAATATCGAGGTTATTGCGATTCTTTTGCGCCCAGACTTCCATGCTTTCGCACCATAAAAGGGCTTTCTTGTCGTTGATTTTCAACTCGTCCAACTGATTCGAACGCAGGTCCTTGGCGATTCCGCGAAGCAGCGCGGAAATGTCGAGTAATCGAAGTGCGAGTTTTTCCAATTTTGCCGGACTGTACGCTTGTAAAGTCATAATATAGGGCTCTTTTTCGAGATATTATGTCAAATAAAGATTGGAATAAGGTCAAAAATAGACTATTTTATCGTTAAGTCAGATTGTATAGGTTACGTAAATTAAGCTGATACGACACACCGAAAGTCACGTATACACTTGTTTTTTCGTATAATTTTGACTTGGCAGGGCCGCAGGACCGCCTTCGATGCCACAAAACATTTCGGATATTTTTATACAAAAAAAGATACATTTTTACGTATAAAAAATTTTCATTAAAACCACGCTATCCCTCCTTTTCATTATGTTGAACCCACACGTGATTCTGCAAATCATCGTTCTTTTGAGTGAAGGAAAGTTATCGCAGCGAAGGATCGCGAAAATTGTCGGCGTTAGCCGGGGGACCGTCAACGCAATCGCCTTGGGAAAACGCCCTCCCTCGAAACGACCGCCAACGACCGAAGACACCGCAATGCCCCGTCCCGGAGGTAGACCGCGACGATGCACTCAGTGTGGAGCTTTTACGAAAATGCCCTGTCTCACCTGTTATATCCGGAACCTCAATCGACCGCGAGCGGACGAGAATACGGCCTGAACCGAAAATAGGGGCGAATAATAAAGTATACTTCAACCGTTGTCGGAATCCCTTTGTCCCGCGTTTGTCCCATGAAATCGTCTCCAAATGAACCTTTTACGTCCCGTCGATCTTGTTTCGGAAATTTCCGCAAACGCTTATGTTCAATCGCTGCTTGAGCGGGTTGATACTTCTCCGGACCGGTTAGACGCCGACTTTTCAAACGGGCCCGTCGGAATCGTCGGCGGAGGACTGATGGGGACCGCGATTGCCGCGACGCATCTGAAAAACGGGTGCGGCGTCGTTCTCTGCGAGCAGTCCGAAGCGGTACTTGACGCGTTGTCGGAAAAAATCGCCGCCGAATTGACGTTGCAGGGAGAACACGAAAACGCTCCGCAAATCGTTCGCGAGCATATCGTTTTGACAAGGAACCCCGGCGACCTGAAAACCTGCGAAATCCTCATCGAATCAATTCCTGAAAAAATTCGGCTGAAACATAAATTGTATCGAACTCTGGAAGCACTCGGGTTTCGCGGCCTGCTTTTGACGAATACGTCGACGATCGAGGTGTCCCGGCTCGCGGCGAACTTGGCGGCGCCGGACCGATTTTGCGGCTTTCATTTTTTCCACCCGGTTCGTAATCGATCGTTGCTCGAAATTGTGCGAGGTTCCCATACATCACAAGAAACGATCCGAACGGCGAAAGAACACGCCCAGCGGCTCGACAAGATCCCGTTGGTCGTGGAGGACCGGCCCGGCTTTTTGGTCAACCGTCTTCTCAACCCTCTGCTTCGGGAAACACTTGCGATGCTCGACGAAGGAGTTCCACCACAGCGAATCGAAACCGCAGCGCTGCGGTTCGGGATGCCGATGGGGCCGATTCGGATCATGGACGAAATCGGTTTGGACGTTACATTGCATGCCGGTTGGGTGCTCAATCAGGCGTTTCCGGAGCGGGCGTACCAATCGGAGATCTTATTGAAACTGATCGACGCCGGGCGGCTCGGACGCAAAACCGGCTTGGGATTCATGCGGTATCCGACCAATGTTTCCTGGGAAAACGAGGGGGAATTCGACGGCAACCTGATCGCGTTCCTTCCGCCGGAGCGGGACGAATTCGACGGCGACGAGATTGCCCGACGGCTTTTCCTGCCGATGTTCTGCGAAGCGGTTCGGGCCGTTGAGGAAAACGTCGTCCGAAATCCTTGGGAAGCGGATCTCGCGGTTGTTCTCGGGCTCGGTTTTCCCGGCAATCGGGGTGGTCTTTTCTATTGGGCGGAATCGCTCGGCTTGGAGTTTGTTCTGGATTCGCTCCGCCGCCTTGAAGCGGAACATGGGCCGAGGCTCAGCCCGCCGACGTCGCTCGTCCGATTTGTCGAGTCGAACCGGTGCTTCTTGCGGGATTGGCAAGGTCAACTATAATCGACCTGATTGTTTTTCGACGACAACGGTCAGGGATTACATGGACAAATGGTATTGAGGGTTTTTCGCAAGAATCAGAGCCGCGCACGAAGCAAGCGGTGTTCGATTTGATCGTATTATTACCGTTTTACATCGTGTAAACCACAATACCGCTTACTCCGTGCGCGGCTCCGATTCGAATGGGACCAACACCTCGCAAAACGCGGGGCAAGCCCACGCCGCTAACGGGAAATTCAACCCCAGGAATCCATGCAGGAAATCGCGCTTTACACTTGGTACGTCATTCTCGTGATTCTCGGCGTCAACGCCTTGATCATCGTTCACGAGTTCGGACACTTTATCGTCGCGAGAATGTGCGGCGTTCGCTGCGACAAGTTTTACATCTGGTTCGACATCTACGGGCTCCGCTTTTTCCGTTTCAAATGGGGGGATACGGAGTACGGACTCGGCGTGCTGCCGCTGGGCGGGTACGTGAAAATGTTCGGCCAGGAAGACAATCCGGGCCAGATCGCCAAAGAGATTGAAAAGGCCAAAGAGAGAGGGCAGACGGCAGACGGCAGTCGGCAGGAGGGAGCGGCGGAAGGAGAAGCGATTCCGACGAAAGACGAACTGAAATATATGGAGTCGGCGTTGTATGCGAAGGATAGTTATCTTTCCAAAAGTGTGCCGCAGCGTATGGCGATCATCTCGGCGGGGGTGATCATGAACCTGATTTTCGCCGTCATTTGCGCAACGGCGGCGTTCATGGTCGGGTTTACGGAAAACCCGTGCGCGGTCGGAGCGTTGGTTCCCGGCTCGCCGGCTTGGACGGCCGGACTGCAAATCGGCGACCGAATCGTCGAAGCGGACGGAAAGAAACTGACCGCGTTCCCACAAATCATGGACGCCCTGGTCGACGGCGATTCGAGCGGCGTCCGTATGACTATCGACCGGCCCGGCGTCAAAGAACCGCTTGAAAAGGTGATTCCCGCGACCCAGGTCGAAGGAGCTCTCGTTCCGACAATCGGGATTCGACCGATGGGAACGACGAACCTTTCGAAGGTGAGCCCGCTCTCTTCCGCTTTGAAAAAGGAACTGCCGGACGAGGTCGTTTCTTCGCTCAAATCCGGCAATCGGCTCGTTGCGATCGGCGATCAACCGATTGAAAATTACGCCGATATCATTCGCCTCCAGGAAACGTCGCCGGAAAAAACGCTGTCGTACAAATTCCAGAAAGGGAACGACGCGGACAAAACGATCACGGTCGAAGTTCCAGCGGTTCCGGTCAAGGAATTGGGGGTACGTTTTCGAATGGGAGCGATCTCCGCCGTACGCAAAGGCTCCGCCGCGGAATCGGCCGGGATCGAGCCGGGCGATACGCTCGTCGAAGTCGACGACCTCGGACCGCTTGACCCACTGAAATTGCCGTATCTGCTTGCCCAAAAAGCGATCGCCGAACCGAATGCTCCGATTTCCATCGGGATCCGGAAAAAAGGGAGCGAAACGGTCGAGAAAATCGAATTGCCGCTGGTCGTCTCTCACGAAAACATGTTTGCCGGTTCGCCGGGGGATGCGGTCGCGTGTTCTTCGATCGGGATCGCTTACAACGTCGACAACATCGTCGCCGGGTCTGATTCGGATGTGCAGTCGAGTATCCCGGTCGGGGCGGTCGTCCAGAGCGTCGATTTTCCCGACTTCGCGCCGGAGTTCGGCGTGACCAAAACGTCGTTCCTCAAAGTGTATAAAAAATGGATCTTCTGGACAAAAGGTTTTTGTTTCCTGGACGTCGGCAAAAAAGTTCAAATTCCCTTCATCTTTGAAGACGCGATGCAAGTCGCTCCGGTCGGAACGATAGTTCGATTGCACACGACGTTCGAGGGGAAAAAAGAAGTTTACGACTTCACGGTTCGAAAGTCGACCGATTGGTTCGACCCGAACCGCGGGTTTCATTTCGCGCCGGAAGAGTTTCTCTCCAAAGCGGAATCGTTCGGCCAAGCCGCCCAGCTCGGATTCGATAAAACCGTGTACGGATCGCTTGCCGTTTATCGTTTCCTCAGCAACATCGGCGGCAAGGTTTCCGCGAAAGCGATGGGGGGACCGGTTACGATCGTGAAGGTCGCTTACATGGTCGCTTCCCAAGGTTTGGGACCGTATTTGATTTTCCTTTGCATTATCGGCGCGAATTTGGCGGTGCTGAACATCCTGCCGATCCCGGTGCTCGACGGCGGGCATCTGGTGTTTCTCGCATACGAAGCGATTTTCCGCAAGCCGCCGAACGAAGGAATCCAGATCGGCCTGAGCTACATCGGCCTGCTGCTGCTGCTTGGAATGATGGCCTGGGCGATTTCGCTCGACCTCGGCTTCATCTCACGCTTTTAATGTGACATCACCTCAAAGAGCCGGGGATGAAGGCAGCCGCCGCAATCCCCGGGTAAACGCCGCATTCGAAAACGGAATGAAACCCCTGTCAATCCTCCGGTTGGCAACCGCCGCACTTTGGCTGCTTTGCACGGGCCTATTATTGTTGCCCAAACCGTGGATCCTTTTTTGGCACCACAACATTCCGGAAGAATACGGTTTCGGGCAGGGGATCGAGCACCTTTACATGTTCGGAACGCTCGGCTGTTTCGTCGAACTTTCGCGTCGCAAATGGCACCCGTTTACCTGGCTATCCATTCTGGTCGCTTACGGTCTCGCAACGGAAATCTTGCAACATTTCATCCCGCCGCGAACGTGCGACATCGCCGACTTCAGCCAGGACTGCGCCGGGGCGTCTCTCGGCATCGCACTCGGACTCGCGTTGAAATTCGCGGCGCGTTTTGTCCCGGAAAGACGGGACCACGAGTGATTGTCCAAGGTTCCCGCCGGAAAGAAAATACACATTTTTTGAACAAAAACAATCTCAGGCTTTCGCTCCGTGAGTACGTCGCGATCGGAAGACAACTCGCGACCAACTCAATTTGCACGCACCCCGCGCGCAGCATCGTTTGAGTCGCAGTTGCATTTTGTCGCGTCACGATTAAAATGAAGCGTTCGCTTCGGCTCACGATTGACGGCGATAAACGGTTTATCGTTGAAAACAGGTCGGCATTGAGATAAAACGGTCCATGAATACACAACTGAAGCCCGGAATCGATTGGGTCGGATATTTGGATTGGAATATCCGTGATTTTCACAGCTACGATACGCAAAGAGGCGCGACTTACAACGCGTATCTGATTCGCGACGAAAAAACGGCGCTGATCGATACGGTTAAAGCGCCTTATGCGGAGTTTTTGCTGCGAAACGTTCGTGAAAAGACGTCTCTGGACAAAATCGATTACGTCGTCTGCAATCACAGCGAACTCGACCACGCCGGGGCGCTGCCGGAAGTGCTTCGGCATCTCCCCAACGCGACGCTCCTTTGCAACGCCAAATGCAAAGAAGTTCTCGGGACGTTTTTCGACATCTCGAACTGGAAAATCCAAGTCGTCGCCCCGGGGGAAAACGTATCGCTCGGCAGCCGGTCCCTGGCATTCGTCAATACGCCGATGGTCCATTGGCCGGAATCGATGTTCACCTACATCCCGGAAGAAAAGCTCCTCTTTTCGATGGACGCGTTCGGCCAGCATTTGGCGACGACCGCGCGGTTCGACGACGAATGGTCGTTGGAACACGTTCTGTGGGAAGCGAAAACGTATTACGCCAACATCGTCACCCCCTACGGCAGGCAGGTGATCAAGACGCTCGAAACGGCGGCGACGCTCCCGATCGAAATGATCGCGCCGGCGCACGGGCTGATTTGGCGAAAGCACTTGGGGAACATTTTGGCGTCTTACGGCGATTGGGCCGCGGGCCGGTATCACAAGAAGATGCTGATCCTTTTCGACACGATGTGGGAAAGTACGCAAATCATGGCGGAGGAAATCCTTCGGGCCGCCCAAGAGGTTTCGCCGGATGTCGACGTTCATCTGATGCACGTCCGTAAAACGTCGCTGACCCGGATCGCGACGGAAATGCTCGACGCCGCGACCGTCGCGATCGGGACCTCGACGCTCAACATGCAGATGATGCCGCAGATCGCCGCGACGATCACGTACTTAAAAGGTCTGAAATTCCGGGAAAAATCGACGTTCGCGTTCGGTTCCAGCGGCTGGGGCGTCGGCGGGCCGGAGCAGGTCCACAAAAGTTTCGAGGAACTGAAATGGAGCGTGATCGCCGACCCGATCCGTGCGAAAAACCGTCCGACCGACGACGACCTTCAACGTTGCCGCGACGCCGCGAAGAAACTCGCCACGATCGCGGCCCAAGTGTAGAAACGGGACGCCGGTCGCAAGGCGTCATTTCACCCGTCACGGCAATTTCACCCGGAAGAAGATCATGTAGAGCGTCGGGACGACGAACAGCGTCATGAACGTCGCGAAAATCAGGCCAAACATGATCACCGCGGCCATCGAGTTGAACAGCGGGTCTCGCAATAGTGGTACCATGCCGACCACGACGGTCATCGCCGCGACCGTGACGGGCCGCATTCTCTCGACCGAGGCGTTGACGATCGCTTCGTAGGCGGATTCTCCTTTCGCCATCTCCACGTCGATCTGCGCCATGAGTACCACGCCGTTGCGGACGCTCATCCCCAACAGCGACATCGCCCCGACGAGCGCCATGAAACCGAACGGCAGCCCCGTCACGAGCAGACCGACCGTGATACCAATGAGCATCAGCGGGAACGTACACATAATGATGAACGGTTGCCGCAACGAATTGAAAAGCGATACGACGATCACGGCCATGAGCGTCAGTGCGATCGGGAGATTACTCATGAGCGTCGTTTCGGCTTCGACCGACTTTTCCTGCTGGCCGCCCCAGAGCATTTCGTAACCATCGGGCAGCGGAATGTTTTCGATGTCCTTTCGCACTTTGGAGAACAGGTCGTTCCACTGCACGCCGTCGATCGGATTGCACCCGACGGTGATCGTCGCAACATCGTCCCGACGACGGATTTGCGACGGTTGCCAATCGAGCTTTCCTTCCGAGATCACGTGCGCCAGCGGAACCGGGGACGTTGAAAACCCCCAGACGGGCACGTTTTCGATATGTTCCAGGTCGTTCCGTTCGTCAAGGGTGCCACGCACCCGGATCGGAATCAGGTTGTCGCCGTCGTTAAACACCGCCGCGGGAATTCCGAGCGTCGCCCAACGCAACGCGATGTTCATGTCGCTGCGGCTGATCATCGTGCGGACCCCTTTGTTTTGCGAATACGTCGGCGTCCAAACGAGAACGCGTTCCTTCCAGTCGTCGGTGGTGTCTTTCGCGTCCGGTCGGGCATGGAACACTTTTTTCGCCTGTGCGGCCAGTTCGTGGAGTACCTGGTGATCCGGACCGCGGAATCGGACTTCCAGATCGCACGGCGTCGACGGACCGAGCGTGAAACGGGAACACCGAACCAATCCTTGCGGATACGATTGCTTCAAATGCGTTTCGATCGGAACGATCAACGCGTCGACGTCGTTGAAATGTGCGACGTTGACGATCAACATTCCATACGACGCGCACGGCAATTCCGGTTCGTACGGTAAGTAGAATCGCGGCGGCCCGGACCCGATGAACGACGCGACGGTCGTAACGTCTTTCTGTGACGCCACGTATTTTTCCATCTCCGCCATGTCGCGGTCCACGGCGTGAATCGAGGTTCCTTCGGGAAGCCAGTATTCGACCATGAACTGCGCCCGCTGGGCCGGGGGGAAGAAAATCTGCCCGACGTGCGTAAATCCGTACGCCGCCGCGGCCAATGCCATTCCGGTGAAAGATAGCGCGATCACCTTGTGGTGCAACACCCACTGGAGCAAACGCTTGTACGCTTGGAATACCGGCCCGGCGTGGGGATCCTTTACGTTGTTCGGATCGTCGGATTTGACGTGGACGAACTGGAAATAGACGACCGGTGTTTGCATCATCGCGACGAACCAACTGACCCCCAGCGAAAGGGCGACGACGATGAACAGGTCGCGGCAATATTCCCCGGTGTCATCCGCGCAGAGATAGACCGGGAAAAACGCGAGCATCCCGACGATCGTCGCGCCGAGAAGCTGGTGCCCGACGTGTTTGGCCCCTTCGATACACGCTTCCTTGCGGGCCATGCCGCGCTGCATGTTGACGAGAATCATGTCCCCGACGACCACGGCGTCGTCGACGAGAATTCCGAGCGCAACGATAAACGCCCCGAGCGACGTGCGCTGAAGCACCACGCCGAGCGGATAGAGCAGACATAATGACGCCAGTATCACGACCAAAAGACTCCCGGTAATCAAAAGCCCGCTCCGCCAACCCATCGCGATCATCACGACGATCGTCACGATCACGATCGCTTCCCGCAGATTTTCTTCAAATGCGCTGATCGCGACGACGACATTATCCGGTTGATAACAGATACGATCCAGGCGGTATCCGACCGGGAGGTTTTGCAAAAACCGGTCCGTTTGCTTCTCGATGAGCCGCCCCATTTGAATCACGTCCCCGCCGCTGATCGGGGCGATCGCCAAAGCGACCGCGGACTTGCCGCCGGATCGCATGATTTGCGACGGCGGATCGGTGTACGTTCGCCGGATCGTCGCGATGTCTTTCAGGCGGATCGGCTCTCCCGAACCGGTCGGTAAGAGCATCGAAGCGAGCGACGGATCCTTTCCGCCGACGGCAAGCGACGCGAACCCTTTGCCCAGGTCCGCCGTTCCGTTGGGAATAATGAGATTGCCGATTTCCTCGACCGTTTCGAAACGACCGGCGGGAAAGAGCTTGATCGTTTCGTCGCCGACGGTCATTTGTCCGGCGTCGGTCTGGAGATTTTGTTGCGCAATCGCCCGGAATATCATTGCCGGATGCAGCGACAGCTCCGCCATACGGCTGCGGGAAATTTCGACTTCGATGCACTCTTCCCGAATCCCCCACAGTTCGACCCGACCGACCTGATCGACGGTGATCAGTTCTCGCTGGAGTTCTTTGGCTCGATCGCGGATTTCCGCGTCGGAAAACCCGTCGCCGGACAGGGCGAGAATGATCCCGAACACGTCGCCGAAATCATCCTGAACCTGCGGTGCGGCCGCTTCGACGGGGAGTTCGGTTCGAATCTGGGCCATTTTGTTGCGCAAGTCCTGCCAAGCCTGT
>JAVBTU010000444.1:0-4101 GCA_031556015.1 Thermoguttaceae bacterium | reverse complement strand
TTTTTCATGCGGGGTATGTATACCGCGAATCTTTTCCCTAAATGGGGTAAATGCCTTATGAAGCGTATTGCTGAATCCCCCCGTATAGGCTAAAACGACCGTAACGCCAGCATTAACCAAGGACTGAATAACGACGTCGGCGCCGTTCATATTTTTCAGCATCGGTTGAATTTTGGCGGTCGGATTCGTTTTTTTCGCAGCGGACACAATGGACTCCTTGAGTGGATTGGTTTAACGGGTCATAAAAATAAATGGGGAAACGCAAGCGTTTGTCAACCGTTTCAAATTGAGGCCGTGAAACGGACCAAAACGGCAGCTTATTGTATATTGGCTCTAAAAAATAGAAAGGAACCCCCTGAAGCCGCCGAGAGAACAGCAAAGCCCATTTTTTTTCGCGCGGAGACACGAAGGCACGGAGGTTCTTGACCAAAACTTCCCCAGAATAAATCATCCATTTTGTTGGTGTTGCCTACAGCCGTACTTTTTCCTCTTGCGTCAAACACCTGAAATCAGCTATGATCCAGAGCCGCTATTTTATTCATCACAAAAAATATCAGGATTTACTGATCTCTCATGCCGGACGAAGGGGGAGAAAAGACCCATGATCCAACTCCAAGACGCCGTGAACAGGCGCGGGAGGAGGGAAATGTCGCCAAAAGTCAGGATTTGGCGTCCGCGCTGGTGCTGTTGATCGCCGTCGTACTCCTGATGACGCAAGGGCGAGGAATCTGCACTCAAATCTACACCTTTGCCGAAGAAAATTTCAGCGGCGAAACGTTCGTTTACATCGCGAATCAAAATGATCTCGTCTCTTATTTCGTTGCGGCGATTCTTCATTTTACCAAACATCTTTCCTTTTTCTTTCTTTCGCTCGTCGTTGCGGCGATCCTCGTGAACCTCGCCCAAGTCGGATTCCTTTGGCTCCCGAACAAATTGGCGTTCAATCCGTCGCATTTGGATCCGATCAAAGGATTCGGTCGAATCTTTTCCATGCAGAGCGTGATGCGGTTGGTGATGGGAATCGTAAAGATCGGAATCTGCTCGATCGTCGCGTTTTATGCCGTAATCAAGGACATCGACCAGATTCTCGGCTTGATCGAGTTGACGGACGGTCAAATCAGCATCATTTTGTTCCAGACGATTCTTTGGGTCGCGCTGAAAATGGCCGTCGCGCTGGTCATCCTCGCGATTCTCGATTACATGTACCAGAAATGGAAATACGAGAACGACCTGAAAATGACGACCGAAGAAATCAAGGAGGAGATGAAAAACACGCTCGGAAATCCGGAGATCATGCAAAGACGCCGGCAAATTCAGCGGGAAATGGCCCAGCAGCGGATGGGGCAATCGGTTCCGAAAGCGGACGTGGTCGTGACGAATCCGACGGAACTGGCCGTGGCGCTGAAATGGGACGAAAAAACGATGAAAGCGCCGATCGTTTTGGCCAAAGGAGCCGGTCTGCTCGCTCAACGGATCCGACGAATCGCTTTGGAACATGGAATCCCGATCGTCGAACGCAAACCGCTCGCGCAAGCGCTTTACAAAAACGTCGAGATCGATCAACCGGTTCCTTCCGAACAGTACGCCGCCGTCGCGGAGGTACTTGCCTACGTCTACCGGCTCCAGGGAAAAAATTCTCCCCAAGGAAATAGAGCGGCGTAGACCCGAGGTTTCTCCGATTTTCCTCTTGCGTCGTTTGGCGATTTTTGGGATAATCCCCGCCGGAGTGCGTTGGCCGATTCTTTTTGCCCAGTTTCCGCAGACGCCTCTGCTGATAAGATACGATATTTAGTGAAAAAGTTTTTTTCACCGTTTTTTCGAGCCGATACCAAAACGGGGAGGATTCTTCCCGAAGGAAAAACGGAATTTTCAATTTCGGCGAGCCGTATGCGGAAATAAAACCTATACTTGCTCGACGTGAAACGCGACTGTTTGTCGCAAAAATTTTGAAATTTTACGAACACCTTGTCGTTCGGTGCGTAGTACCCCCCAGTGATGCTCGCTCGAGCATATTTGATGGAACGACAAAATAAGCGACGCCGATTCAAAGGCTCGCGTTTTTCCCGAGGGAGAACAGAAATGGACATCTACAATTCCCAATTCGCCCACAAAGCTCATACGCTTTCCTCGCCGCATTTCCGTGGGGTTTCGACTCAACCGACGACGGAAACGAACCGCATTTCCAGCCCGATCCGGGACGAAGTCAGTTTTTCCCGTGAAGCGCAATCGTTCGGCGAAATCGCGTCGCTTTCCGATTCCTCGTCGTCCGCCGCGCCGCGGTTGGATCTGATCAATCGTATCCGATCGGAAATCGCGGCGGGAACCTACGATACCGAAGACAAATTCGAAGCGGCCCTGGGGCGGATGCTGGGGGGGCGGTAATCGTCAATCAAGAAACGCCGGCGTCCAGGACGCTCGGCTAAACGACGGGGAAAAAGATGCAACAAGTTGAGACGCTGTCGTGGTCGGGGGATCCTTTCACCGGTTTTTTACGGTTGATCGACCAAACTCTCCTCCCGACCCAACTTGTCGAAATCGAATGTCGTACTGTCGAAACCGTTTGGGAGGCGATCAAGTCGTTGCGGGTCCGCGGGGCTCCGGCGATCGGGATTTCCGCCGCTTACGGCGTCTGTGTCGGACTGGAACCGTTGCTCGCGAATCCCGAAACCTGTACGGAAGAAGCGTTTTTCAAACAACTTGACAAAGTCGCCGCTTATCTGGCGTCGAGCCGACCGACGGCGGTCAATCTCTTTTGGGCTTTGGAGCGGATGAAATCCAAGGCGCTTTCGCTCCGGGGAAAATCCGCCCGAACCGCCGGAGAAATCGCGGCTGCGCTCCTTGCCGAAGCGAAAGCGATTCATGAAGAAGACCGTAAAATTTGCCGCGCGATCGGTCGGTACGGAAACGAGTTGATCCGAGACGGCGATTCGTTTCTCACGCATTGCAACGCCGGCGGACTTGCGACCGCGGATTACGGGACCGCGCTGGGCGTCTTTTTCGCCGCAGCGGAATCCGGAAAAAAAATACACGTCTTCGCCGATGAAACCCGACCGCTTTTGCAGGGGGCCCGCTTAACCGCTTGGGAATTGATGCAGCGCAACATTCCCGTAACGCTCCTGTGCGATTCCATGGCCGCGATGGTCATGAAGCAGGGCAAAATCGACGGTGTGATCGTCGGCGCGGATCGGATCGCGGCCAACGGTGATACGGCAAACAAAATCGGAACCTACGGCGTCGCCGTCGCGGCGCAGGCTCACAATATTCCTTTTTACGTGGCCGCCCCGGTCTCCACGTTTGACCTGACGCTCAAGTCCGGCGACGAAATTCCGATCGAGGAGCGGGACGAAAACGAAATCACTTGCGGTTTAGGCAAACGGACCGCCCCGGAAGGAGTTCGCGTCTACAATCCGGCGTTCGACGTAACCCCGGCCCGACTGATCGCGGGAATTATCACTGAACGTGGAATCATACGACCCGTGAATGACGAATCGATTGCCGCTCTTTTGCATCCCCTCGGGGCCGGGTGAGAGGACCAAATCCTTTTTGAATCACCCCGCGCTTACGCTTGGGGCTGGTAATACTTGAACCGCTTCTCATTCTTGACGGTTCCTTACTCCAGAACCCAGCGGACGAGTTCGTAATTTCCGTCCGGGTCCGACGGAGCGGTTCCCTGTTTGGTCGCGGTGAGCCGAAGGCCGTAGATGCCCGGGCGATCCAACGAAAAAGTCACAATATTCATTTGCCAACCGTCGCCCCCCGAAACCGGACCCGCGGGACCGGTGGGGATCGGTCGGACTTTCGTCGCGAGCAGCTCGTTGATCTTCGTCTGACAGGCGAGCTGAACCAGCGCGAGGACGGCGGTGCCGTTGTCGGCGACCCAGCCGATGCGCCGCGATTCGCCGTAACCCATCGGCAGCGCGCCCTCGGCGAACTGGCGGGCGACGAAGTTGTCGAAGAAGCGGAGCGAAGCGGTGATCAGCTCCGGCCGGTTGGTGTGCCGTCCGAGGGCGATCATCGCGCGGAAGCCGTCGATGTCACCGATGGCGAAGCCCGGCACGTCGCCGCGCGGCGGCTGCACCCGTCCGGCCCTTTCCGGGGAGC
>JAVBTU010000423.1:0-5759 GCA_031556015.1 Thermoguttaceae bacterium | reverse complement strand
CCGAAAACGGCCGAAGAAGCGAAAATGTACGACGCCGACCCGGAAGTCTGGACGAAATACCGCGAATTAAATCAACGCGAGTAAGCGCGTTAGCCCCGTCGCCTGCGGGTTAGCCCCGTCGCCTGCGACGGGCTGGACGGCGGTTCGCAGGCGAAACGGCTAACGGCTCAACAGCGGTTGGGGAACGATGAGAATGAAGCATATTATCTCTCTTTGCGTTGCATTTGCGATTCTCTTTTTTGCAGGAAAGGCGAACGCACAGGATAATGAAGACGACAGCAATCCGATTTATCAATCCTCGGTCGAATGGCTCCGGAGTTCGGCGCCGCTGGAAAATGCTTCGGCGGATTCCGAGAAGGAGATGAAAAAATACGAAGAGCGTGTTCTCGTTCCGAATGAACCCGGTGGGCGAAAGTTCACGATGATTCCGATCCCGGGGGGGAAGTTCACGATGGGCTCTCCCGCGACGGAAAAAGGGCACAAGGACGTCGAATCGCCGCAATTCGAAGTGGAAGTCCGACCGTTTTGGATGGGAGAAACGGAAGTGACTTGGCGGGAGTTCGAGCTTTACGCGTTGAAACAACTCCGGGAATTACGCAAAGACGCCCCGCCGTCGCTCGCGAAATATTCGAAACGACTCGAACTGGTGGACGCGTTCGCCGCTCCGACCGACCCGTACAATCTTCCGGCGATCAGCTTCGGCCGAGCCGACGATCCTGACCGGTATCCGGCGAGCGGGATGACGCAATTCGGCGCACAAGCATATTGCATGTGGTTGACCGCGGCGACGGGCCGCTATTACCGGCTTCCAACCGAAGCGGAGTGGGAATATGCCTGCCGGGCGGGAACGAAGACGGCGTTTTCCTTCGGCGACGACGAGAACGCAATCGACGAGTACGCTTGGACCGCCAAGAACTGCGAGCCGGGAACCGGGTACCATCCGGTCAAGCAGAAGAAACCGAACGCTTTCGGCCTCTACGACATGCACGGCAATGTTGCGGAATGGACCTGTCAACAGTACAGAAAAAAGGACTACCAGGAGTTCGCCGAAGGAGAGATCAAGGATGCGTTCCTATCTTTTTCGCAAAAAGCGCGGTTCGGAATGCGGGGAGGCGTACAATTCGGTGGTGTCGTTCGAGGAGGCTCCTGTGACCACGCTCCCGAGGACTGCCGGAGCGCAAGTCGACAGTTTTCGGACAAGGAATGGCATAAGCAGGATGCTGCTTTTCCCACTGGAATTTGGTGGACGACCGACGCTCCTTACGTCGGTTTTCGCGTCGTGCGACCTCTGGAACCTCCCCAAACGGAAGACGAAGCGGGATTGTACGATCTGAACCCGGAAGTCTGGAGGAAATACCGCGAATTAAATCAACGCGAGTAAGCGCGTTAGCCCCGTCGCCTGCGACGGGCTGGATGGCGGGTTCGCAGGCGAACCGGCTAACGGACGCTTCCCTTGGAAGAACGCGAACAGGGGATAAAATAGGGACGAAATACGGTTCGTGGGCGAACCGGGTAACTTTAACTGAAAGGAACATGAATCATGGGAAGTACGATTATCGACATTAAAGGGCGACAAAGTCTCGACAGCCGCGGCACTCCGACGGTGGAAGTCGACGTTCAACTGGCCGACGGCTCGTTCGGCCGCGCGGCGGTTCCGAGCGGGGCGAGTACCGGCGTTCACGAAGCGGTCGAACTCCGCGACGGCGACAAGTCGAAATACCTCGGCAAAGGCGTTCTCAAAGCGGTCGCCAATGTCAACGAAAAACTGTCCGAGGAACTTTGCGGATACGACGCTCTGGACCAGACGACGCTCGATTACCGGATGATCGAGCTGGATGGCACGGAAAACAAAGGCAACCTCGGCGCCAACGCGATTCTCGCGATTTCCATGGCCGCCGCGAAAGCCGCCGCGAGCTACTGCAATCTGCCGCTGTATCGCTATCTCGGCGGAACCGGCGCCCGGATGCTGCCCGCCCCGATGATGAACGTCATTAACGGCGGCGCCCATGCCGACAACAAGGTCGACATGCAGGAATTCATGATCATGCCGCTCGGATTCGAATCGTTCACCGACGCGATCCGCTGCGGTTGCGAAGTGTTCCATTCGCTCAAAAGCGTGCTCAAAGGGATGAAAATGTCGACCAACGTCGGCGACGAAGGCGGTTTCGCGCCGGACCTGCAGAGCAACGAAGACGCCCTCAAAGCGCTCATGGACGCGATCGGCAAGGCCGGTTATGAGGCCGGAAAGCAAGTTTATATCGCGATGGACTGTGCGAGCAGTGAGTACTACAACGCCGACAAGAAGGAATACACGATCGACGGCAAGGCGATGTCCAGCGCCGCGATGGTCGACATTCTCGCCGGGTGGTGTGAAAAGTATCCGATCGTCTCGATCGAAGACGGCTGCGATCAGGACGACTGGGACGGCTGGAAGAAATTGACCGAAAAAATCGGCGACAAGGTTCAGCTCGTCGGCGACGACCTGTTCGTGACCAACACGAAACGGCTCCAGATGGGAATCGACCAGAAAATCGCGAACTCGATTCTGATCAAGGTAAATCAGATCGGCACCGTGACCGAAACGGTTGAAGCGATCCAGTTGGCTCACCGCAACGGGTACACGTCGATTTCGTCGCACCGTAGCGGTGAAACGGAAGACGCGTTCATCGCCGACCTCGCCGTCGCGCTTTCGACCGGCCAGATCAAGACCGGCTCGGCGTCCCGGACGGACCGCATGGCGAAGTACAACCAACTGATTCGGATCGAAGAAGAACTCGGCGCCGGCGCGATCTACGGCGGTCCGCTTTTCCCGAAACTGTGCAAAAAAGCCTGCGGTAGCGGCTGTAAGAAATAGTGTTGGACCGACTCACACGGCGAATCACAGGTTTGGCGATGTTTCGATCGCAACCGATTCGCCGTTTTCGTTTTCTTCAGGCCGCTCAATTGGCGTCACATCAGCTCTCAATTCAACGATCAAATGCCGAGTTTCATCGTCATTTTCCGTTTTGTAGAGCACTCCCACGAAAGTTTGTGTCTTTCCGCTTCTTCCGTGAGTATCGAAAGTCAAATAGAGCGGCGTCGAGCTTCCGGGAGGCAGATCCCCTTTTTCGATGCGTATGTTGCTGCATGAACAATTCGACGTCGTGGACTCAATAAACAACGGTCTTTTCGAACGATTTTTAACGAGAGCTTTCGAAGAGAGGAATTCTTCCCCGACTTGACCGAAATCAATGAGGGATGGTTCAGCGATGAGAGGCGGGTTTTTCTCAGGTACGAGGGCTTGATCCCAAAAAATCCACGCCGTCCAAACAGCAAAGAATGTCGCCAAAAGAGCGCAGAACAAGAATGCGGAAAAGCTGAATTGTCTCATTTCGCCTCCTTCAGTTTCATCCAATAACGAAAGAAAATCGAAGCGGCTATCATAGAGAGAAGAAACGCATTGATTGCGATAATCAATTGCCATCGTTTCGACGAATCGCCCTTAACGGCTTCGTTGAAAAAGACTTCCCCGCAATTTCGGATCCCGCCACCGTCCCAACAAAGGGGGCCGTCATCGGGCGGCTCCGATTTCAGATACCAATAAACTCTCGTGCCGGGTTCAAGCAAGGAGAGATTTTCCAACGAAAAAACATCGTCGTCAATCGGTTCGTTGAGCGAAATGATTTTCAAAGAACATTCTTCCGTCTCGAGAATCTTTGAGTTGTTTGCCTCCTCGAAGACGAATCGCGAAGGGTACCAGATCCCTGTTTTTTCCTCTTGCCTGATGTTATGATTCCTGACGGAAGATCGATGCCAATGATCCTTCTCCACAACGGTCGTCACATATTGCCGAACGAGATAATCTTTTTGAGGGACAATCCAGACGGAATGCTCCATCATCGGAGCGTCTCCCGTCTCCAAGGTATAGGATGTTTTCCAGCTTACCAGCAAACAGTCGTCCCCCTCAAAGGATACTTCTTGAATCTCGGGAGCGAATCGTACCGTTTTTTTTACGCTCGGGGAAGCGAAGTAAACAATCGAGGGGAGCGGAAGAGTCAGGGATTGTAATGGTATGGGAATCATTCCCAGAAATCGGCAATCCGGAAAATAATAATCGGAGGAGGCGATGTGTATTATCGATTCTTTGTTCCCGGCAAGATTGTTGTCATGTTCACCCTCATAGAGTGCGACAAATGGTTCGGCTTTGCGATCCGGAGGATCCATCGGATAGTACGGAGCCGGATCAAAAACCAAAACAGAGTTTTCACGAACTCCATCTTTAATGATAAAATTGGTTTTTTTCTCCGTTTTTTTTTCGACCCGTACCTTTTCATTCTGAAAGAACAAGTCGACGGTATATTGCTTCGGCCCAAAATTTCCGTACGTTGAACTTCGCTCGAGAATGAAATGGCCGCTTTTAATCTTGTTGCGACCTTCGAAGCACTTGTAAAGAAGGGTGTTGACTTCCTCGATGTCCGTCGCGAACCCCCGGAGGTTGACTGAACAAAAAACAATCGCGGCGCAAAAAACGAGAGAACTTTTTTTCATGGGAGCAACTCGTCGTCGTGGAAAAAAAGGTGGGAGGAAATTGGTTTATGGGCATGCTTCCTCTTCATACACGGTTCCCGAGGCCAGCGTGGCGACATATCCAAAAGCACACATTTGACCGACGATTTCTTGCGTTTCCCAGTCCACCTTGGGACTAACGACACATCTTACAATTTGAAGACACGGTACACTTGTCCCAGGACCTTTGAGTCGCGTATCTTTTTTCATCATCGTCCCGAGCTCTCCGGAGAAAGAAACCATATATCCTTCACCGGAGCACACCGTTGCGGATTGCTTTGTACAATGTGGGTTCTGCCCCTCGTAACTCGCGTCGCAAGCGGTACAGGAGTATTGACCTTTTCCCGTGTTACTGCACTCACCTCCGGCTTGAGAATAGATCAATGTTTTTTGTATAAACGAGCCAAGCAATAACAGAACAAGCGACAGAAGATAAAATCTGAAATTTGACATGGTTTTATTTGTCCTTCAACGGAAAAAAAGATGATATTTCGAGTACGAAAATAGAATCATTCGATACAATAATCGAACAGCGGAACAAAAAGCCCGTTGCCCTCCCACTACTCTTCTCGATTGTATTTCAAAAAAAAAAAAAAAACAAGAGACAAAATTGAATTTTCTTAAATGTCTTTCGGTTTTTCGTTTCGCCTTTGCAAATGAACGGTAAGTCGGTCGATTTCCAGAGGATGGTCGACATTCACGCGGTCCGGTACAAGAATGAATTGGGTTTCCGAACGAGCCGCATGGGGACCGAAGCGTACCTTGCGGAACAGGGAGAAATTCTCCACAGTTCCGCAAGCTCCACTTCGTTGCGCGTACGGCTCTTTATGTCACTTCTTGAAAATGAAAAAAACGGCCGCGATCAGGAAGAGGAAGCCGATCAGGTGATTCCAGCGAAGCGTTTCATTTTTGAAAACGAGAACTGTAATCGCCGTAAAAACCACGAGCGTTATGGTTTCCTGCAACACTTTCAGTTGCCATAGATTGAACGGGCCGCCGTATTCCGTGTATCCGAACCGGTTCGCGGGAACCTGGAAACAGTATTCGAACAAAGCGACCCCCCAACTGAGCAATACGACGGCCGGTAATCCGAGAGCGGCGAACCAGGTCCATTCGCGAAACTTCAAATGACCGTACCACGCCAACGTCATAAAAATGTTCGAGAGAACTAAAAGACCGACGGTTAACAGAGCTCTCATGGATCGATAAAGGGG
>JAVBTU010000307.1:0-7357 GCA_031556015.1 Thermoguttaceae bacterium | reverse complement strand
CGCCGTGTATCGGACCGCGTTTTGCGGCAATAACATCAAGCTCCGCGCGGAGCGACTGAACGAATTCACCCAAGGACAAGGAGATTCTCTGATGAAAAAAATCACGATTTTGACCGTATGTACGCTCCTGCTGTTGTTTGGCGCCGTACAAATCAAGTTGACCACAAGGAGTGTTGACGCCTCTCCCGCACGCGAAGCGACGGAAAGTCAGGAAAATGATGATACACGTGCGGGCGAGGCGCCCGCACTCCAAGACGAATCCTGGAAAACCATCCCGCCGGAAATGAAAGTCGTCGTCAAAAACGAAGCCGGTGAACCGGTCAAGGATGCCGATCTTCATTTGAACACGGGTTGGGAGGAAAAAGTTTTGAATTACGAAAAAACGACCGACGAAAACGGCATCGTGATTTTCGATCTCACGGAGCTTGTTGGAAAAGAGATGGATTGTTTTCGGCTTTGGATTATGCCGCGAGAAAAATACGTCGCTCAATTCATGAGCCGCGACCGGCTTAACGGCAAAAAATCGATAGTCCCCTCGGAATACGACGTCGTTGTCAAACCCGGTATCACGCTCGCCGCAACCGTCGTCGACGAAGAAGGGAAGCCGGTCGCTGACGCCGCGTTCGGAAGATACTTCGACGTGGGCAGAAGTTTCGGAGGGCCGGAAAGAGACAAAACCGACGCCGAAGGAAAATGGTCGACGACCCGGGCGAATCCCGATGTCGGCGAATACGATTTTCAAGTGCTGCATCCCGATTACGATGATCTCAACGTCAGCATCAAACAAGGTACGCCGGAAATGGAGCGGTTGAAAAACGGCGTCGAGAAATTCGTTCTGAAAAAAGGACTCGTGATTTCCGGCAAAGTCGTCGACTCCGACGGAATGCCGATCCCAGACGCCAAAGTCGAACTCGGGCACCAAAATCGCGCCTTTTATCAACAGGGAAAAGAGTATTACCAGGAAACGAAAACCGACGCCGAGGGAAAGTACGTCTTTCCTTCTTCGCCGGGAGGAAGCAAAAACCTGATTGTTTCCGCGCCGGGCAATGCACCGCAGATTCGCCAATTGGAAATCAAAGGGAATCTCGAAGTCCCGGAGTTTCAACTCAAACCGGGCAACACGATTCGATTCAAAGTCGTTGACGCCGAAGGAAAACCGATCGAAGGAGTGTACATCGGCCCCTATTCCTGGCAAGGTTCGGAAGGATATATGCAGTACTGGAAGCTCGACCTGAAGACCGACGAGAACGGCTTTTGCCAATGGAACGAAGCTCCGGAAGGTAGCATCGGATATTCCGTCGGAAAACGGGGAATGATTTCCGAAAAAGATATTTATGCGATGGAGCCCCGCGAAGAACCGTACACGATCACGCTTTATCCCGAGCCGGTCTTTTCCGGGAAGGTCGTCGATAAGGACACAAAAAAACCGATCTCGAACTTTACCGTTGTTCCAGGTTTTAAGCACACAAAGGAATATGATCGTGCATTATGGGCCGACTCGTGGAGCCGTCCCGGAGAAAACGGAAAGTATTCGCTCCCGGTTGATTCCAATGCTTATGCAATTGCGATCCGGATCGTCGCCGACGGATATTTACCGAGCGATTCCGAAGCGTTCGTCGGCGTTCGCGGCGCAAAGACGGTCGATTTCGAGTTGACGCCCGCGGAACCGATCAGTGGTGTCATTTTGCTCCCCAACGGTCGACCGGCGGATGACGCCGAGGTTCGGATAATCGATTCGAAAAACGGACGCGAAGATATCTTCAGGAACGAATTGCAGCCAAGATATGGGGAAGAACCCAAAGATTATTTACGAACGCAATCGGATGGGAAATTTTCGTTCCGTCCGCGAAAAGAAGGATATTTGATCGTTTGTGCCCATGAAAAAGGTTGCGCACTCGCTTTCAAAGACGAAGTGGAGAAAGGCACGATCACGCTCAAACCGTGGGCTCGTGTCGAATTGACGCTCATGAAAGGAAAGCAGCCGCGAGCCGGCCAACCGGTTTCTTTGTTCGGCGGCGGGTATGCCTGTGGTGCCTGGGACCCGGAAAGACCGATGCCGCTCTTTCAAACGCCGTATACCAGCGACGTCAACGGAAAAGTCGTTGCCGAAAAAGTGTTTCCCGATATTCCGTATTGGATTGAAATGCGCGACCGTTCTTTCGGTGATTCTTCGGTCGATAATTATGCCCCAAGGCTTACTCTGGGACAAAAGCAAATCGTGCCGGAATCGGGCAAGACAAGCAAGGTTCAAGTCGGCGGCGTCGGCAGTCCGGTGGTCGGAAAGGTTTCGCTTCCCGATTCTTTCCGTGACAAAATCCAATGGGATTACGCCAAGATTTCTCTCAGCAGCGTCGATCCGACGAAACCGAAACCGGACTACGCGAACTTGCCGATTCCGAAAGAGATTGACCGAAACGATCGCACCGCGGTTTTGCGTTGGTTCTACAAATGGCAATCGGAAACCGACGAAGGAAAATCGTTCAAGAAACGCGAAGCGGATTACAACATGAACTGCGACGAAGAAACGGGAATCTGTCCGATCGTTCCGCAGGTGAGAATCGAAGCGAGAATCAACGCCGACGGCACGTTCCGGGTCGAAGATGTTCCGAGCGGTTCGTACAAAGTCGAGTTCAACAGTTTTCAACCGAAGCCCGGCAGCGAAATCAAATCGGACGGCCGTTTTTACAGCGACACCCGGGACACGTTTGAAAACCGGTGGACCGAGCCGGTGATCACCGTCCCGTCGATTTCCGGCAAGCAGAGCGACAAACCGTTTGACGCCGGAACGATCGAGGTCGTGATCCGTTAATGAACTAAGCTGGTCGAAATCACCCCGCGCTTAAGCTTGGGGCTGGTATTGAATGCGGCGTCACTCCCGCGTTCCAAGGTTCAACCGAACCCAGAACGGATGTTTGCGATCCTTGCGGGTTCGGGCGTCTTCGAGAATCAGCCGCAGGTCCGGTTCGACGTAGCCGCTCTTCGGCTGAAGCTGTTTACCGTTGAACTCGACGTTGACCCGCTGGTTGAACAGGACCATGTCCGGCGTGAGATAGACTTCCGGATTCAGGTTGGAAAAGCGGCCCCGGGTCTTGATCTTCACCTTGTTGAGCTTGTCGAGATATTCGTAACTTGTTTCCAGGGTTTCGCGGTTATTTTTGTTGTCACGCGGCCAGTTCAGTTCGTCCGGCAAATGGGGATACTCGAGCCCCCAGAAATGGTAAAAGTTCGAGAGCGGGCGGGTCGCCTTAACCGTATAGCTTTTCGGAAAGGTCCGCTTGAGATTTTTCATCCACTTGAAAATTTCCAGAATCTCTTCGCCGAACATCTCCGGGCCGCGACCGAGATATTGTACGACCGTCGCGTTGAACGCCTTTTTCAGGTAATAATTGAGCGTCGGCCCGTCGATGTTCGTCAGATTTCGAAGCCGACCGCCGACCGGGGCGCTTTCCAACTCGCCGCAGATGAAATAGAAAGGAACGTGCTGCATGTTGTCGTCGTAAACCCGGGTCGGTCCGGAAACCGCTGCGCCGAACGGGATGACGCCGGCCCACAGGTCCGGGTGAGCCGCCGCGAGGTCCCATGCCGCCGCCCCCCCCATGCCGTGCCCGGTGAGGATCACGCGATCCGTATCGATGTTGAAGCGACTCGCGGCGTCACGAAGGGCGTACAGCACCGCCGCGTGCGCCAGCGGGGACGAATCGTACGAATTTTGGCCCGGCACCGCCCAATGCGGCGCGATCACGATGTAGCCGTGTCGAGTCGCCTGCCCGAATCGCCCCCCGTCTTTCCAGGGGCCGCACCACCATTGGATCATTCCGTCCGGTCCCAGCGAATTCGGGTGCAGCGCGACGATGGTCGGATAGGAGCGGTTCGGATCGTATTCCGGCGGAAGCTGGATCGAATAGCGGATCGTTTCGTAGAACTTGTCCTGCGCCAAACCGGGCCGTTCGAGCCGGAAATAGCCGGGCTGATCCGGATCGGCGAGCCGGGAAAAATCGGTTTCGATCGGCGGCTTCATGATTTTCATCAGGGCCGCGACCAGTTCCGGCGTTCCCGCTTCCTGCTTGCGAATCGCTTCGTAAATCGCTTCGGTCGCGGCGAACTCTTTTTGACGCAAATATTCACGAACGAGATTCCGCGTTTCGATCAGGGAAACGGCGATCGTTACCCGCCGGACATCCGTTTCCTTGCCGATCAACCATGCCGAAAGAGCGATCGACAGTTTTTCCTCGTCCGAAAGGGAGTCGTCCTGCTCGTTAAACCAAAACGCGTCGAAACGCTCGATCGTGTTCGGATTCAATTCCGCACGTATTTCCGCAAGAAGTTCCGCGACGAGGGATTTATGGGCTTCTTCCGAGACTTTCCCGGCCAATTCGTCAAGCCGGGCAAGGAGGTCGACCCGTTTCTTTTCCATCGCATCGTAGTTTCCCGTCATGCGTCCGATCCGTTGGAGCGTCAGGGCGGAAGTGTCTTCGGCCGGAAACGATTTGAGCAAACGGGCGACCAGTTGGTGTTGTCCGGCGTCGCTTCGCATCTGGAGTTCCTTTTCCAACCGTTCCGCGGAGAGCTGCCGGACCCGATTCAGAGCCATACGCATACTCGCGTTATCGTGGATTTTCGGATCGGCGGCGAAGTCGGTCTTGATCGATTCGAGTTCGGCTTCCGCGGCTTCGTAGTATTCGGCCATAAGGTAAAAGCGGAACAGTTTCAGCCTTTCCTCGAAGACGTTCGGGTTGATTTTCTGTCGCATAATCGGCGACAGGACTTCGCGCGGGATCGCGAGCGTGGAATAACGGGCGTCCCAGATGCGATACCGTCCTCGCGCCCGAACGTACCGGGAATTGATTTCCGTAATCGATTGTATCTCGTACTCGACGCCGTTGGGTCCGGTCAACCCGACGACGCGGCGGCCGTAGGAATCGAAATCCCCGAACGGGCCGACGGGCCTCACGTCGCCGAGAGAATCGTATCGCTCCGCGGAATCGGAACTCGCGAAAAGCTGCTGGAAGCGAAAAATCTCGGGCGACGTTTCGTCGGGCAACTCGGCGATGACGTTTCTTTTCGGAACGAACCTCCGCCGCAGTCCGTCGTCGATCAGGAGGATCGCCCTGGTTTGCACTTCTCCTTCCGGATTGACGATCGCGTCGACCTTGGCCAACGGGGCGGTTTCCCCCTGGTACCACAGACCGTTGCGCATCTGGACCCGGGCCGCCTGGGCGGAAACACACAGCAAGGAAAACAGGATGGTTGTCGTGATCAGTGGTCTCATGGTGGATTGTATCCTTCAGACCAGTTCCGGCCTGGGGAGCGAAGAGGAGCGGATGCTGGCTTCGGAAACGACGAAATCGGCCCTTTGAACATCGCCGATCGCTTTTCGTAACGCGTCTTCCAACGAGAGGGCGGTTCGGCAGAAAGTGACCTGCATTTTGTTTCTGGAATAACTGAACATTCCATCATCGCATCCCGACTGGACGAAGCGGGCCTCGATTTCGTCAAAGAGTTGATCGGTGATTTCGTCAATTCCCGAAAGGATGAGAGTAAAATCAAATTCCTGTTCTAGCATGGGACTCTTTCAGCGTTGGCAATTTTCGACGAAATCGATGATATCACGTGCGTGTTTCCCCGGATTCCTTGGCGTACTGTAAACGGAAATGATACAACCGCTTCGATCTTGCCGAGGACATAACAACCTCCCCCGGCAATGAGCTCTCGGACCGTCGAGGCGAAGCCGCCAACCGCGACTCAAGGCATGATCGACCGCCTCGCGTATCTCTTTGTTGGGATGGTTGTTCATTATTTGTTCATTGGACTCAATAAATTACTACCGTCTTGATTTTGTCGCCCTTCCCGTCGTAGTTTCATTGCAGACGTACTGATTTCGCGTCCGGACATGTCTTCAAAAAGTTTGTCTCGCCATTTTGTGTAATCGAATCGTTCTTTGCCGACCAGAAAAACAAAACGTTCCGCTTCGACCAATCCTAATTGTTCGGTCAGAATTTTCATTCCCGTACTGTAAAGCGTAATGTCATTCATCATTGTTGATCTTCCAATATGCGGATAAGCTCCACCGGGTTAGACAATTTGACGCCATCTATCGTCTTATTGAGAATACGCTTATCCGTGGTGACAAAATAATCCGCACCTGCCGTCGCCGCACACGCGACGTGAAGTGCGTCCCCCGGTTTGAGCCCCGCTTGAACGTAGGAATCCATGAGATCCAGTAAGGAAGGCGATTCTTCGACATTTATGAGAGCCAACAATCGCCAGTCTCGAATAGAGTCTTTTCGCGGTTGAAATGGATTGGATTCGTTCTCGAAGTCAAGAATATACGACCATACGAGATCGAATATTCCATTTCTAATTCCGTCCTGAATAAACAGTTTTGCCTCTGCCTCCAGACGAACGCAGACTTGCGACAAGTCATCAAACGGTCGATTAAAGCAGCAATTATCCAAGTAGAGCAACATCTTCATTTTACCACGAAATTCACCATTTTTCCGGGCACGAGGATTTTTTTGACGATTTGTTTTCCGGCGAGCAGTTCGGCGGTTTTCGGGTCGGCCAAGGCGGCTTGCTCCAGCGTCGCGGCGTCACAGTCGGCGGGGACCGTGATCTTCGAGCGGAGTTTGCCGCCGATGGAAATCGGGATTTCAACCGTCGATTCCCTGATCGCGTTCTCGTCCCAAGTCGGCCAGGGCTCGTACGCGAGCGTTTTGTCGTGTCCGAGCCGCTCCCAAAGTTCTTCACACATGTGCGGAGCCAGCGGCGAAAGAAGCAGCACGAATTTTTTCATCGCGTCCTTCGGTCTCGAATTTTGCTTCAGGAAAAAGTTGACGAACTCCATCATTTTCGAGATCGCCGTGTTGAACGCCATGTGCCGGATGTCGAGCGTGACGCCTTTGATCGTTTTGTGAAGCATACGGTTCTGCTCTTCCGTCGCGGGAGAATCGGTCAGTTTCGTTTCTTCTCCGGCGATCATCCGCCAGGCGCGATCGAGGAAATTGCGCACGCCGCTGACACCGTCCATCGACCACGGTTTGACCGCTTCGAGCGGGCCCATGAACATTTCGTACAGCCGCAACGAATCGGCGCCGTATTTCTCGACCACGTCGTCCGGATTGACGACGTTGCCGCGGGATTTCGACATTTTATTCGCACGGGAATCGACTTGGATCGATTCGTTTTCGCCGAGTACGAAAACGTCCCCCTTTTTGACGACCGATTTCGGGTCGAGTTTTTCGGCGACCAACTCCTTCTTGTTCGATTTCAGGAATCCCTTTCCGTCCCGGTCGATGTCGACGAGCGTCGAGGAAACGTACTGACCCGCGGCGTCCTTGAACGTGGTGAATTCCATCTC
>JAVBTU010000194.1:0-10545 GCA_031556015.1 Thermoguttaceae bacterium | reverse complement strand
TAGTTTAGTATTGATCCTCGCACAGGAACTCGCAAAATGACGAAAACGAAACTCATCGCCCCCTCGGATCGGGAATTGGACGTGCTGAAGGTTTTTTGGGAACAAGGGGAATCCTCGGTTCGGGAAGTCCATGAAAAAATGGCGCCCCACGGAGAATTCGCCCTGACGACGATTCAAACGCTCATCCGAATCATGGCCGACAAGAAACTGCTCAAGGTACGGAAGAAAAATCGTACGCTCTATTATTCGCCGAAATACACCTCCGAACAGGCAAGCTCGCGTTTCCTGCACAAGCTTTTTGACGGAGCGCTCGATCAACTCGTTCTCAGTATGCTCAAAGCGGAAGAGCATACCGAAGCGGACCTGGATAAACTCGAAAAAATCATCGCACAGTCCCGTAAAGCCAAACTCGAAACGAAGGAGAGGAAATTATGAACAGTTTTACATACATGATTTTCCTGATCGAATTGATCGCGTTTTTTCTTCTCGGCACTGCTTTTCTGTTCCAACGAATTCTGGTGCAACCGGTGGAGCGAATTCGATTGCTTCAGGGAACATTGATCGCCATCACAGTTACGGTTGCGCTGGTTTTTCTGCCGGTCGTTCCTCGAACAAACCTTGGACTGTTGCCTCAAGCCGACGTTGTTCCCACGAGCGCTGAGCCGCAACAAAATAGTGCCCCAACGCCGATCGCGGAATCTGCGGAAACCGTAGTGACACCATCGCCGGAAACTCTCCGCATTCCGGCACGATCGATAGAAATTCCGATTTCTTCTTCGAATGCGGAAATGACGCCAAAGCCCGTTGTAATCTCCCGGACGCGAAGTCCGTGGTCAATCCTCAATACCGCTGTCCCTTTGGTTTTCGGAGCCGCGCTGCTTTACTACGCCGCGTTTTGGTGGATCGGCGTCATACGATTGCGACGGATTCTCAAAACCGCGACGGTCGCTACGGATCCCCTGCTTCCGAACGGAGTACGTTTGCTCGTTTCCCCGAAGATCGACACCCCGTTCGTGTACCTTTCGCTTCGAGGTTTCTTCAAGCCGGTCATTGTGATGCCATGCAACCTTTCAAACGCCTCACGGCGCTTCGCCCTCGCTCATGAATTGTCGCATATTTCCCACCGCGACCTGTGGTTCTGGCAGGTGTTGAACCTGTTGACGCCACTGTTTTGGATGCAGCCGTTTTATGCGATTCTGTGCCGTCAATTACGGTTGGACCAGGATTTCCTCGCCGATCAAGCCGCTTCGCAAGTCGCGGCCATGCCGGAAGATTACGCGTCCGTATTGCTTTCCTTTGCCCGATTGAGAAAACCGTCCCCCCTCCCGGCGACTCTCAATATGGGAGACCGCCCCACTTTTTTACACAGGAGAATTGAAATGATTCTACAAAACGACCGTTTGCCGCTGCGAACCCGGCCGCGAAGGTTCATGATGTGTGTGCTTGCCGGGCTGCTCGGAACGATGGTTTTGATTCTTGGAACCGTTCGACTGACAGCCCAGGACACTCCGAAACCGACGGATGATTCCGGAGCGTTTGAGGAGATTGACACCTTAGCGGACGCGCCGGAAAAACTCGTCGAGCTTGTGTTCACGGCCCTGGACCCGGACGGCAAGCCGGTACCCGACACGCTCGTCGGGTTGTGGTATTCCGATTGGCACCATCCCGTCAAAAAAATCTGGACGACCGATTCCGACGGGTGCGTGAAGTCGAAAATTCCCGTGAAAATCATCGATAACCAGGGACGATTTGAAGCGTACAATCGGGACCGACAGCTTCTGGGCCGTGCGGAATTTCCCTTTGAGAAATCTGGATTGTCCGATCCGGTCCATGTTCGCTGCATACTCCAAAAAACGCGACGCATCACCGGAACCGTCCTTGACGCCAACGACCAGCCGGTTGAAAACGCCAACGTTTCCGGTACCGACTGGGGCGCTTTGAGAATCGCCTGCGCGAAAACCGACAAGCAAGGCAAGTTCGAGTATGACGCCTCTTCGGAGATTCCGATCGGTTCGATTTTCGCGATGAAACCGGGAGTGGGTTACGATGAGGTCACATTCATCGAAAACGCATATGATTACTTTCAGAAAGTCAACGACAAAAATTGGAAGAACGAAAAGCATGATAACGGCCCGTTTACCCTCAAGCTGAAAAAAGGGGAAACAATTACCGTCCGGGTTGTGAATGACGACCACCGACCGCTCGAAGGAATCATGGTGTCGCCTGGATTTTCACAAGTCGATAATCTGGGCACTCTTCTCGGACAAAAAACCGATGCGGAAGGAATTGTCGTATTCGATTGGATCCCCGGCAGGGCGGGTTTTACCGCATGTGGTGCCAATCCGCGTTTTGAGAGAAGCGGCGACGCGGGAAACTATGGACACCATTTAAAATGGAGTCAAGGATTGCCGAACGAGACGCTGGAAATCACGTTACCCCGACGCGTGGAGGTTCGCGGTTCGGTCCGGCTGGAAGACGGCACTCCGGTTCCGTGGTGTCGGCTTGAGATTCTCACGGGAGACATGATGACCGTCGGCGAATCGACGGGGCACGACGGGAACTTTTCGTATGACGTCAATGAAAGGGCGGATATTACCATTCTTCCCGACGGATACGACCAGCCGCTGGTCGCGGCGAAAAAGTGGATGGAGCGGGTCGTGCTCCCGGACGATCCGGAAACGCTGCCCCGCTTCGATTTCGTCCTGATCGAGGGAACGAAACTTTCCGGTCGGATTCTTTCGCCGACGGATCAAAAGCCGATTCCCGACGCTTATCTCTGGGTTTCCGAACTCAAGGGAACGGGCGAGTTGATGCCGCGAAAAGGTTTTTCCGAACGCCATATCCGCGCCGACGCTGGCGGCAACTATTCGGTGGCGTTACCTCCCGGAATTTATCGGGCGGAAAATCAGGACAAATCGATCGCGAAAACATTTGAGATCAAAAACGAAAAAGAATTGTCGCTCGATTTTTGACCGCTGTTCCATTATGAATATCGTCGCATACGGAGGCGAGGGGAAAACCGATTTATTTCCACTCAACGCCGTTAAGTGATTTTTCCCTTGGAGTGCGGGCGCCCCGCCCGCCAGTGGGAAGTCGGGGACCGTTTGCCGGCTTACTTTCGCTTCGCGACGGTGGCGAAAGATCGGGATATTCATGTGCGGGCGAGGCGCCCACACTCCATAAAAAACGCTTAACGGCGCTACATGGCACCGCTTCCGTAGCCGTATTTTTCGATGTATCCGCTCCAGCGTTGTCGGATTTGGTCGGCGATCGCAGGATCGAGTTCGAACTTGTTCTTCTTGTACTCCTTCTGCGAATCGGCGAATTGCTCGATCTTGTCCTGGACCCGCTCGAAATCGCCGAGATTGAGCCGCTGGTAAATCTTTTGAACCGTCCCAACCGGGGCGGATGTGAGTTCCTTGTACGAAATTTCGCAGAATTGATCGCTTTGAAGCAGCGGTACGTCGGCCTCGAACGCCTCGTACATTTCCTCGAACGTGCTTAGAACGTATTCTTCGAGTCCTTCGCCGGTCGGAACCTGGAGTCCTTCGTCCTTGGCGAGCCGCATCCAGAGATTGTACGTCGACGGGAACAACTTGTACGGATCCCGGTGAATGTGAACGAATTTCGCGTCGGGATACCGGCTTAATATCGCACGAATTCTCGCCGTGTGCGGCGGCGAGTAGAGGATGACCCGCTTCGGATTCTGTACCGTAAGGCTGCGCAGGAAAAAGTCGAGCGTGTCGAGCCAGTCGTTGCGCTCTTTTTCGCTGATGTTCCGGAGCGTTAAAAAGCGTTTGAATTTCGGCGGATCGTTCGCGAAGAGCAAATGCATGTACGGCGAAGGGGAGCCGAGCGCACACAAAGCGAACTCGTCCTCCTGCGGGCGGTCGAATCCGGCGGCCATATTATCCATGGGTCGTTTTTTCGGCATCAGAATCGAAGCGGCCGGTTTCAAAAACCCACGTGAGACCAGAAAATGCGCCGGCGTGAAGCAGGAATACGTATCCGCGAACGTGAATTCCGGATCGAGAATCATGTACTCGTGCAAAAGCGTCGTTCCGCTGCGCCAATGCCCGATGAGAAACACCGGCGGAGCCGCAAGCGGCGTGTTCGCGATCCGTTTGCCGTAAACGAGCTTTTCGAACAGGGCGAGTGACGAATTCAAGACGCCCAGCCCGGTAATGAGCCCGGCCATGGCAAAGCGCCGAGGCACGACGCGAAATCCGCCACGCTGAAGCGTGGCAAGCCAAGCGCCGAGCGTCATACCATCCCAAAAACGAGGATACCAAAATCGGTCCTGGTATCCGCCGAGTTCCACTTTTTTGATCGACATGAAATATTTAAGTGTTATTCAAAGGAAAGGTTTCGCATCACGAACAAGGGGCAAGCCCACGCCGCTAACGGGACCAACGACGGGTTTTTTCGTGCAAATCCGGTAAAAACACGGTAACGATTCCGAACAGCGGCATGAACGAACAAAGAAAGTAGACGTAGGAAATCCCGTAGCGATCCGCCAAAACGCCGAGTACGGCGGAGGCGATTCCCGCGATTCCGAACGCGAAACCGAAAAACAGTCCGGCAATCATCCCGACTTTGCCGGGCATCAATTCCTGAGCGTAAACCAAAATCGCCGAAAACGCCGACGCGAGAATCGCGCCGATCAGTATGGACAAAATCACGGTCGAGGTCAAGGTTTCGACATGCGGCAAAAGGAGCGAAAACGGCGCGACGCCGAGAATGGAAAACCAGATCACATATTTCCGCCCGATCCGGTCGCCGATCGGGCCGCCGATCAGCGTTCCCGCCGCGACGGCGAATTGATAAATAAACATAAAATACGGAGCGTCGTGATCGGAAACGCCGAACCGCTCGATGATGAAGAACATGTAATAGCTCGACATGCTCGCCAGGTACACGTATTTCGAGAAAATCAACGTCAAGAGAACCGCGAGGGCGAATTTGACGCGGCCGGGGGACAAACCGTGTCGGGCACGTTTCGTGCTTTGTCCCTTCTTTCGCGGGATCAGAAGGTGCATATTCCGTTTGTACCAGCCGGTGATGTAAAACATCACCATGATCGACAGCAGCGCGATCAGGCAGAACCAAACGACGTTTCGCTGTCCGTATTTGACGACGAACAAGGCGGCTAATAGCGGGCCGAGTGAACTGCCGAAGTTGCCGCCGACTTGGAAAAGCGACTGCGCCAGCCCGAACCGGCCGCCGGACGCCATGTACGCCAACCGCGACGCTTCCGGATGGAAAATCGACGAACCGAACCCGATAATCGCGACGGCGACGAGTATGAGCCAGTACCGGTCCGCCTGCGACAGCAGATAAAGGCCGAACATCGTCGAGGTCATACCGAGCGGAAGCGAATACGGCTGCGGCCGTTTGTCCGTGAACCAACCGACGATCGGCTGAAACACGGAGGAGGCAAACTGGAATGTCAACGTGATCAGACCGATTTGCATGTAATGCAAACCGAACGTCTCCTTGAGCAGCGGATACAATGCGAGAATCAACGACTGAAACGTGTCGTTGAAGGCGTGGGAAAGAGAAAGCGCCCCGAGAATCGCGAAAGCGGTCGCGCCCGCATACTGTTCTTTGGTCTTCGACATGGAAGGAGAGTGTCAACCCGATTCGGCAAATACAGCTCAATATAGGCCTTTTCCGCCGTCCGACAAGCGACCACCCGACCAGCTCTCAAATTGCGGATACCGTCTCATCGGTGGTGAAGTGCCGGTCGACTCGCTTGCCTGAGGCGCTGTCCGTGTCCTGCCGAGCCTTCACTTTGGCGGCATTCGGGGATGCTCCTTCCAGCGAGAGCCCCGGAGCGTTTCATTTTTCCTTCCCGTCCGTGAAGAATTCCGTAACGTATTCCGCGAGCTTGCTGAAGAACGTTTTATGTTCCGGCATGACGTGTTCTTTTTCAATGGCGGCGAGTTTTCGGAGAAGCTCTTCGTGGTCCGGCTTGATCTTTCGCGGAACTTCGATGTAAACCTGGATCAAAAGATCTCCGGCGAGGCTGCGTCTTGGAACCGGCATCCCGCGACCGCGGAGCGTGATCACGTCGTTGTTTTGCGTTCCGGCGGGAATGGTGATCTTTTCCGGCCCGTCGAGCGTCGGGACCTCGATTTCCGCGCCGAGAACCGCCTGCGCGTAACCGATCGGGACCCGGCAGATCAGATTCTGCCCGTCCCGATGAAACAGCGGATGCGGTTTGACCGCAATGAAAACGTAACAATCGCCCGGAGGACCGCCATCGGGACTCTTTTCCCCTTCCCCTTGCAAGCGGAGCCGCGTTCCATTGTCCACGCCGGCCGGGACCTTGATGTCCCGCGTCACGGTTTGCGGCACCATCCCGCGTCCGCTGCAATCGCGGCACGGGTCCGTAATGAGTACGCCCGCTCCCCGGCAGTGCGGGCAGGTCGTTTGAATCGAAAAGAAACCGGTCGATTGCGTAATCCGGCCCGAGCCGCCGCAATATTTGCAGTTTTGCGGTGTCACCCCCGGCTTGGAACCGGTCCCTTTGCAGGTGTGGCACGTTTCATGCCGCCGGAACGTAATCGGCTTGTTCACTCCGCGTGCCGCCTCGTGAAGATCGAGCGATAAATCGCAACGGATATCCGCACCGGGCTGGGATTGCCGTCCTCGACCGCGTCCGCCGCCGAAAAATTGACCGAACAGCGAATCACCGAAAAGATCGCCGAACGCGCTGAAAATGTCGCCGACATCGCGAAACTGCGGCCCGCCGCCCGATCCGGCGTCCAAGCCGGCGTGTCCGTATCGGTCGTACACGGGCCGTTTTTGGTCGCTGCTGAGTACCTCGAACGCTTCGGCGCACAACTTGAATTTCTCAATCGCCTCCTGATCGCCCGGATTGCGGTCCGGATGATGCTGCATTGCCTGCTTCCGATAAGCGGACGCGATTTCGTCTTTCGACGCGGTCCGGCTGACCCCGAGTATTTCGTAGTAATCGTCTTTGGCCATCATGTCGCTCGAAGAAGGAACTTCCCGGTAAACAACAAAAAAATCGCGACGATTCTAACATCGAACTGAAAAAAAGCAACCTCCTCTCGTTTTTTCTAACAACAATCATTCACGAATCGAGGGCGTTCGCCTCGGGTCGGGCGGCGGAAACAAAGGTCGGTACCGGGCGGCGCACGAAAACCGACCGGAGGGAAAACGGCGTCAGCATTTCGCGGAGTTGGCTCTGTAATGTTTTCTCCGATATTTCGTTGCGGCGGTTTGGCGCGAAACACGCACTGGAAATTTTTTCCGCCGTAGAACCGCGGCGTCTCCAAGATGGCGTCAAATTGCGTCGTGACGATGTATTATGGGTTCTACGACAAAAATTTGCGCACCCCCCGTCTTTCGGGCCCGGCCTGCGATTGACTCGCGGCGCAAACCGATTTATACTCTTTTGGTTTCGTCCACACGCTCTATTTCCCTTGCCGGGTTGAATTTTCGCGGGCAAACCCCGAAGCGCGACTCCATGAAGCAGACAGTTCTCCATTACACGACGGTTCCCGGGGTCATCTTTTTGTATTACCTCGCGATCGCCGCCGCGATTGCGTCCGGCGTTTTCTGCCTCTTGTTCCTCGGACTGTTGCTGGGAAACTATTACGCCCCCTACAGTCCGGAAAAACTCGACCGAATGATCGTCGAAAGCGGCGAAACCGGCGTTTACTCCGGTCAAACCGCGAACGACGCTTCCGCCGCGGCCGACGAAAATTCCGACCAACGTCCGAATATCGACCCGGCGGCGCTCGCCGCTGCGCCCGCTTCGACCGACGAACCGAAAAGTCCGTTCAACCAGCTTCCCTCCGACTACAAAGAACTGCTGGATTTGCGACACCGCTTGGCTTCAGACACGGGAAATATCACGATCCGGGAGCGAATCCGGGTTCTGGATCAACAGTTGCGGGTCGAGTACTTTCGTCGCAAGGAAATCGCGGCCGCCGGAGCGCCGTTTTTGCTGATCGCGGCTTGTTTGTTCGTCCTTTCCGCTCGAATTGCCGCCGTACTCAACCGGAAACTGCCGGTTCCCATCCCAAAGACCGACGCCCAGCAACGAACCGAAGATGCGCTGTTCGCCAAGCTCGGTATGTCCGGCGTTTATCTCGTTGGAGCGGTCTGCCTTGGAATTTCGCTCGGTCTTTTCTTCTCCGAACGATCCGAGCTGGAGCGGTTTCTCCTCGCGAAGTGGGATCAGGATCGAGCTCAGAGGACAGAGGACAGTGGACAGGGGGCAGACGGCAGACGGCAGACGGCAGGCGGCAGTGGGGAGCACGAGCCGGTTGCGAAAACCGTTGGAGAGAGTTGGGAGTTGACGACGACGAATTGGCCGACGTTTCGGGGACCGGACGGGAGCGGTGTCAGCCCGGCGAAAAATCTTCCGGTCAACTGGAACGTTGAAACCGGCGAAAATATCCGCTGGAAAACCGAGATCTCGCTCCCGGGGCACAACTCGCCGATTTTGTGGGGCAACCGCGTCTTCCTCACGGGAGCGGATGAAAATCAGCGGAAAGTTTACTGTTTCGACTGTGAAGACGGAAAATTGCTCTGGGAATACTCGCTCGGAGAAATCGCCAAAGGCGGCAAACCGCTGCAAATGGGAGCCAACCTGAGCGACGAAACCGGATACGCCGCCCCAACCGCGGCGACGGACGGCGAGCGGGTTTACGCGATTTTCGCGAATCTCGACTTGGTCGCGATCGATTTCGAAGGCAAGCATGTTTGGAGTAAAAACCTCGGCGTTCCGGACAACCATTACGGATACGCCGCATCGCTTGCGTTTTACAAGGACCGCCTCCTCGTTCAATACGACCAGGGAGACGGGAAAAAAGCCGACGATTCGAAACTCTTCGCGTTCAAAGGAAGCGACGGTTCGGTCGTTTGGGAATCGCCGCGCACGATCATGAATTCCTGGCCGTCGCCGGTTCTGCGAAAAATCGGCGACTCCTTCCAGCTTCTCACGGGAGCGGACCCATTCATGATTTCTTACGATCCGGAAACCGGCAAGGAACTTTGGCGATGCAAAGCGTACAGCGGCGGAGATACCGCGGCTTCTCCGACCGGTTTCGGGACGACGGTCTTCGCCGCCAACGCGATGCCCGGAATCACGGCAATTGACGCGACCGGCACGGGCGACGTGACGGAAACGAAAAAAATCTGGACCATTCGAAGCTGCAATCCCGACGCTTGCAGTCCCGTTGCGACGGAAAAATACCTCTACTCGCTCGGCCAGGGGCCATTTTTGCAGTGCATCGACATCGCTCAAGGAGAGATGATCTGGGAACTTGAGGTCGACGATTACGCGTCGTTTTATTCCTCACCGAGTTTGGCGGACGGGAAAATCTATCTTTTCGACAAGAATACCGACGGAGCGAAAGCGTACGTGATCGATCCGGAAAAAGCGGTCCTGGACGACTCGGGAACTGCACTGGAAAGCGGACGGGAAAAGGAAATGATGCTCGCGACCAATCCGATGGTCGACCCGATTTACGCCAGCCCCGCCTTCTCCGACGGGCGGATTTACATCCGAAGCGAAAACACGATTTATTGCATCTCGTCGCCTTAGAAGCAGCTCAGGTATTACCAGCCCCAAGCGTTAGCGCGAGGTGATTCAATGAGCTGTTTCTTAATTTGCCGACCCGCCGCGCAACAAACGGGTCCGGCGTCGGAGCCGTGAGAATCTCTCAATCGATCTTTCGGATCGCCAGGACGCTGTTGTGTCCGCCGAAACCGAGCGAAGTTGAAATTGCGGCCCGAATCGTACCTGGCTGGCCGACTTTCGGCACGTAATCCAAGTCGCAAAGCGGATCCGGTTCGTCGAGATTGAGCGTCGGCGGGAAGAAGCCGTTGCGAATCGCTTCCACACAGGCAATCGCCTCGATCGCGCCCGCCGCCCCGAGACAATGTCCGGTCGCTCCTTTGGTCGACGAAACCTTGAGCTTGAAGGCGTGGTCGCCGAATACCCGCTTGATCGCGGCGGTTTCGACCGGATCGTTCGTCGGCGTCGAGGTCCCGTGGGCGTTGATGTAATCGACGTCTTCCGGCTTGAGCCCGGCATCGAGAAGAGCGAGGCGGATCGCCCGGGACGCCCCTTCCCCTTCCGGGTCGGGAGCGGTCAGATGATACGCGTCGGCCGTCGCTCCGAATCCGGCCAGTTCGGCGTAAATCGTTGCGCCCCGCTTTCGGGCATGTTCCAACTCTTCGAGGATGAGAATCCCGGCCCCTTCCCCCATCACGAACCCGTCGCGGTCTTTGTCGAACGGTCGGCTCGCTTTTTCAGGGGTTTCATTAAAACCGGTACTCAACGCTTTCAAGGCGCAGAATCCGCCGATCCCGAACAACGTGATCGAACCTTCGGTTCCGCCGGTCAAGACGACTTCCGCACGACCGGACTGGATCGCCGAAAGCGCGTGTCCGATCGCGTCGGTCCCGGAAGCACAAGCGGTTACGATCGTGTGGGCCATCCCTTTGATCCCCAAGTGCATCGACACGTTTCCGGCCGCTTCGTTGGCGATCATTTTCGGA
>JAVBTU010000450.1:0-4382 GCA_031556015.1 Thermoguttaceae bacterium | reverse complement strand
CACAAGGAGTTCCGATTGATGAATTCTACTACGGAAAACGCGGAATCGAAAATCTCCCCGACGGACATGTCCGTCAAGGAATTCAAAATTCTGCCGAAAGTCTCCGAGTTGAGACGAAAACTCTCCAACAAGGCGAAAATGGAACCGGATTTCAAGTTTTACGCTCTGTACGACAAGATTTCCCGGTTCGACGTGCTCAAGTCGGCATGGTATCTCGTGTACGCCAACCAAGGCGGACCGGGAATCGACGGTGTCACGCTTGCGCAGGTTCTCGAAAACGATCCTTTCCAACTGTTGGAAGAGATTCAACGGGAACTCAAAGCCCATGCGTACAAACCGATGCCGGTCAAACGTGTTCACATCCCCAAAGGCGACGGCAAAACCAGGCCGCTGGGCATTCCGACCGTCAAGGATCGGATCGTGCAGCAAGCCGTGTTATTGATTCTCGAACCGATTTACGAGGCGGATTTTCAGGAGTGTTCCTTCGGATACCGGCCCGGCCGTTCGGCGCATCAAGCGTTGGACAAGATCGAAGAGAATTTGAAAACGGGACGGTTGGAGGTCTATGACGCCGACCTGAAGGGATATTTCGACTCGATACCACACGACGACAAACTGATGCTCGGCCTCGAACAGCGTATCGCTGATCGGCAAGTGTTGAAATTGATTCGAATGTGGTTGACGACACCGATTGTCGAAACCGACAAATCCGGTTGGAAAACGACGCAATATCCGAAGCAGGGAACGCCGCAAGGGGGAGTCATATCTCCGCTGTTGGCGAACTCGTTTTTGCACTGGTTCGACAAGGCCCTTCATGGGGCGAGCGGACCGGCGGAATTTGCGAAGGCCCGACTGGTTCGATTTGCGGATGATTTCGTCGTGCAGGCGAAATCCATGACGAGCCGGATCAGGAGTTGGATTGAACGGATTCTTGAAATACGTTTGGGACTTGTGATCAATCGAGAGAAGACGAAGGTGGTCGATATGAAAACCGAGGGACAAACCTTGGATTTTCTGGGGTATTCGTTTCGATACGACGAATCGCTTTTCAAGCGAGGACCGAAGTATTTGAATCGAATGCCGTCGCGTAAATCGATGCAGAAGGCGCGGGACCGAATCCGTGAGATCACATCGAGTTGCAACTGCGGACTGCCGATCGACGTAGTGGTTTACCGGCTGAACAATTTTCTGCGAGGCTGGTCGAACTATTTTTCGCGGGGTTATCCGAAGAAGGCATATCGCGCGATCGACACTTACGTTCAATATCGATTGTTCAAGCATTTGAGGCGTCGCAGTCAACGCGGTCTCCATCCACCGGAGGGCATGAGTTGGTACGCTTTCATCTATGAGAGATTGAAGGTGTTCCGATTGTGCGTGAAGAACTGACACTGAGAGTGTTATTGGCGAAATAAAAGTGTGTGATTTGTACATAAAGGACCGCCGGATGGGGGAAATCTCCATGTCCGGTGGGAAGAGGGGCGAGGCTGGCGAACGACATGGTCTGCGGATATTGAGACACACAAGGGGAAACCCTGATACAGAGTATGCCGAAACCTAAATCCTAAACCTCCTCGTCTACTCTACTCAAAAGAACAAATTGCTCCCATTTCCAGTATAGGTGAATGTTGCGTCCCACCAAACCGCCCTCAAGTGAAACCGTCCGAGCAGCCCAGCCCGGGGCAAGCCCCGGCGCTAACGGAGCGGCGCGGATTGATCCAAAACCAAATTCATCCCCCACTGGAATTTTTTGTTTGGCATTGCGTTTTTGATTTGAAGGGGGTATTCCCCCAAAAAACGCAAAACGAGCCCCATCGCGAACGGGAAGCATCAAACCGAATTCACAGTCCAATCCACGGCCCAAATTCTCTCTTGCTCCGGAATCGTTTTTTTCATACAGTTCGTTTCGAATGATCGAACGTCCCTCGCTTCGGTTCTAAAACGAAACTGATCCATGAAAGACAACGCCTCTCCCGCGAAAAAAGTCGCTGAAACCATCCCCAATCGTGTTTGCGAGCAGTCGGAAAAAAACTGCCGCGACGAACTCGAAAAGGGGGCCGCGCCCGGTTTCGCACGCCTGTTTCTGGAAAAGCCGGGCGGTCTGGTCGGGCCGGTGAAAAATATCCGCCCGATCCCATGGAGCGGCTATTTCTACGGATTGCTCTTGATTTCCAGTTTCGCCGTTGCACCGTTTCTCGGTTGCCAAACGCCCGTTCGTTCTACGGCCCAGTGCGATCCGAATCTGCAAATGCTGGGGCAAAGTCCCGCTTCCGAATGGGACACGGCCGGCGAAGCGAAGTTTATGAAGGCGAAACCGAAGCGAAAACTTCTCGCGCCGCTCGTCGATTTCTTCAAACGGGACACGGAAGAAGACTACATTCTCGTCGGAAAGCCGGTTTCGTTCGCACAAGAGCTGAAATCGCAATGGGAACCGCCGGAAGAACCCGAAGACCCAACCGCCGTTTCCTTGCCGCCCCACCCACAAACACCTCCGCAAAAAACCTTTGCCGAAACTCCGTCGACCTCAACGACGAAGCCGATCGCCCAAGAGCCGGGTCGCAAGATCACGGCTCTTCCCTCTGATTCGAGCGGGATCGCCAAGCTCGTCGCGGAGCTCAATACGTTCAAGAAAGTCGATGCAGCCCGGGCCGAAACGCTTTTGGCGGAGCTGCGAAAAATCGATCCGAAAAACATTCATCCTGAGTTTTATCAGTACGCGATCGACCGTGTTCGCTCCGATCTGGTTCCGGCCCCGGAACCCGTCGAAGAAAACACCGCGGACAAACTTTCCAAAACGCTCGCCGAAACGTCGCGGAAGAGAAGAACGACGCCCACGATCACCGCGCCGAAAATTCCACGTTCGGAAGAAATCGAGGAAAAACACGCCGCTCCGACTCCCGCGGTTGCCGAGAAAGCCGCTCGGGAAACCGAAACGGCCAAAGACGGCGAATATTCCCTGGCAAGCTGGAATTCGCTCCGCCAATCGCCGCGGTCCGAAATTCCGGTCGGGCGATTCGTCGAACCGGAAAATGAATCCGCTCCCGTGAACCGTCGCGGAGAATTCGTCCGAACGCCCCAAGTCAATCCGGAAGGATACGATTCCCGGGAAACGTTCGGCAATTATCGTCAAAACGAATCCGGTTTCGCCAATCCGGAGCCGAAATACGGTTCGAATTACGGCGCGGAGTGGGAACAGGCGACGTCGCACGCGATCGAGTCGTTGAAGAACCGGATCGCCCAATCGCCGGGCTCGGAAAACGCGGCGACCGACCAGGTCCGGCTCCGACTTTTGGAAACCGTCCTGTACGGCGGACTCGATTCGGCGAAAAATTCGCACGTTTACCTTCCCGGCTGCGACGAAACCGCGCAGAATTTCCTGACGAACGAATGTTTCGCCTTGGCAACGCTTTTGGACGAACGCTCTTCGCCGGGATTGATGAGCCGACTCCAAGCGTCGCAACCGCATTTCCAGGAAGCGCAACGGCAACTCGGCAAAGCGTGCCCGTTGAAGATCCGGAATTTGCAGTTTATTCAAAACAGTAATCCCGACAATCCGCAGCCGGGCGATTTTCATGGGTTCGGCGTTTACACGCCGATCAAGGCGGAATTCAAAACGAACGACTGGGCTTGGGTTTACCTGGAAATGGAAAATTTCGTCGTCAACGGAAACGACGTCGTCGGTTTCAATACGAGATTCAGCGTCAGTTACGAAATTCTCGACGCGTCCGGAAATTGCATTACGAAAAAAAGCATGCCGTCGCTCGAAGAAACGGCGAAAAGTCCCCGCCGGGATATGGCGTTGACGGTTCCTCTTGATTTACTCTCCATTTTGCCCGGCCATTATCACGCCGTGATTCGCGTGATCGATCAAAATCACGTCCGACTGCAAATGGATTCGCAGCGGATCGATTTCATCGTCCGGGCAACGACGCCGGACGCGAAACAGTAGCCGTGTCGCCGGAACCTTCGGTTCTCGGGCTAAACGGGCGGGGTGCGGCTTAATTCTTTTTGGGTTTCGGCTATAATTGAAACAGTGGTTCTGTCCTCTGTCCTCTACCTGTTTAACGATCATGGCTTGGGAATATAGCGAAAAGACGAAAAAACTGTTCATGGACGCCGTTCACGGCATTCCGGGAACGCACATGGGCGAAATCGAAAACCCCGACGGGCTCGGCGAACACGGCTCGATCGCTTGCGGCGATGCACTGCGATTCACGTTCCGGGTCGATAAGGATCCGACCGATCCGCTCAAGGATATCATCACCGAAGCGCGGTACCTGACGTTCGGCTGTACCTCGGCGATCGCGGCGTCCGAAGCGCTGTGCGCAATGATCGAAGAGCAAAAACTCACTCCGATCGAGTCACTGAAAATCTCGAAACAGGAT
>JAVBTU010000273.1:0-4754 GCA_031556015.1 Thermoguttaceae bacterium | reverse complement strand
GGAACCGCCGTCGATTGGCTTCGGGAACAGTTTTCGAATCTCTGCTCCTTCGCCATCGAAACGTTCGGCGCGATTACCGCCGCTCTTGGTCGGGGCGACATCGAAGCGGCAATCCAAGTTTTATGGGCGACGCTCAAACTGATCTGGACCAAGGGTTCCACTTCGCTTTTATCGACGTGGTACTTGCTCATCGACACCCTACAAACCGCGTGGGCGAATTGCGTTTACAAGCTCGCCGAAATTCTGACCAACGGTTGGTACGGCATGCAACAATTCTGGGTTGACACCGTTTATACCATGTCGACAATCTGGACCGAATTTTCCACGGGCGTCGTGTCCGCGTGGAAAACCGCAGAAAAAGCGGTTTCGAAAGGGATCGGCTACCTCATGGCGAAAATGCAGGGTCTCGACTTCGATGAACTCTCCAAAACCATCGAGGAAGATTATACCCGCCAAAACCAACAGCGGGAAGCGGCCAAGAGTCAAAAGCTGACCGAAATTCAAAACACTCGCGATACCAAAACACAATCTCTCGAAACGGACAAAAAAGGCGTGCTTGACACCTTGAAATCCGACTTCGAGAAAAACTCCGGTGTTCGTGACGCCGCTTACAAAGCGAAGTTATCCGCTCAGGAACAGGAATTGGCCCAAGCGAAAGCGGCCTACGATGAAGCGATCAATCGTGCGAAGAACCCGGAAATTCCGCAAGGAAAAGAACAGGAAACGGTCTTCGACCGCGTGAAAGCGAAAGTCGAAGAAGTGATGAGCGGTTTTCGGCCCTCGACCGATCTTGAATCGAAGATTTCCGTTTCCGGTTCGTTTTCAGCGGCGGCACTCAACGGAATGGGCCAATCGTCCACGATGGACCGTGTCGCCAAGGCGACGGAGCGTAGTGAAAAACATCTCGAAAAGATCGCGAACCGCGAGGTAAAAACCGAACTGGCCGCAAATTCCAAGAAGGAAATCCACGCTGACCAAGCGTCGGATACCGACCCGAAGATGGTCGAAATGAAAACCCAGACACGATTATTGCGGGATATATCAACGAAGGGGGGCGTGTTCGTGTAAAACGCTTTTCGAGAAACATTGTCACTGCTTTTTCGGAAAGTTTTTCTTTCGCTCTTTCCGTTGTTCCAGATATTCTTCCGGAATCGGATCACCCGGTTTCCAGGAATTCAGATTTGGTTTCCACTCACCATTCGAAGAATCGTTGTTCTCCGTACCCTGGTATATGTCCGCGACTGCGTTTTTCACGTAGTCCGGCGGATTGTCGATGAAGTCGGCCATCCGCTCCATCTGTTCGTCGGTCAAAACGTCGAACATCCGAAATTTCAGCTTGTTCGCAAATGCTTTGCCGGACTCCATCACTTCTCTTATTTCCCGTTGGTATTCCGGATTTGAACCGTAAACGGTCTTTGTGATATTTTCATGGATTCTGTACCTTTCCTCGGGATCGACCACGCCGTCCAACTTTTCATCGACTTCATTCTGAAATATTTCCGAATACTTAGATTGCACTTCGACGAATTTGTCCAAGTGCTTCTCGAAATCCGGTTCCATTTCTTTTTTGATGTCGTCGAGCTGTTTCTTTTGGTCGTCGGAAAGATCAAGTGCCTCGAACATGTTCGGGGATACGAGCGGAACTCGGGACATGGTTGAAATTTGAAACTCCCTGATTTTCTTCAACTGTTCCGGCGTCAATGTTTCGTTGACGATATCGTTTGTTATTTTGAACGTGATATCCTGCATTTTCATCTGCAGATCGAGAAGCTTTTTTTGCTTTTCTTCCGAAGTGGTTTCCGCATACGGACCTTCAGGAGTTTCGGTGTGCCATTTCAATATTTCCTCGAAAAGCGGCTTCGTCTCGGGATTTGTTTGAATCGTTGTCCCAATATTTTGCATCGCATTCAACATTTTTTGACTTTGCTCCTTTGAGACACCGAGCGCTTCACGAAACGCATCCTGTTGGAGTACTGCGATTGCCATTTGGCTCGTTGCCTCATCGTTCCAGAACGAACGCATCGTATGTTTTAAGAAGTTTCGATGCATTTGCCGCGCAACGGGAGAGCGCATCGCCGCCCGCTCCGCTTCACGCGATTTTTGGACGGATTCTTGTTTCGCGACTTCTGTTTGCCTGGTCTGAGCGGACGAAAACGCTATAGACAAAGCGATGAAAAGTATCGCGGTTAAGCCATATTGAATTGCTTTCATATATCTCCTCCAAAATCGCATGGCGGGCGGATCACCCATATCATTTCATTATATCGTAGCCAAACGTGAAAAATAACCACTTGCAGTAGGAAGAAGCTGTTTTTCGCATGTGACCCTTTTGTTGGTAAAGCTATCACGCTCATGATCCAAATTGAAGAAATCCTCGGTTTCGCGACTGCCAAAGACAAGTCGAACGAAACCGTCACCCGTAAATATTACATTCGCGATACCGTCGCGGGAAAAAACGACAAGGAAACCGGTCCCGACGTTGCCAAGCAAAAGTTCGAGGAGTACGCAAAGGGACTGAAAATCCCGGAGGGGATGGAACTCGGCGAAGTTTCCTTGGACGAAGAAAAGTCTGCCAACAACCTCTATTACGGCACCATTACGATCAAGAAACCGGACGGGGCGAAAATCAAGCGAAAAATCGCCGACGATCTGCTCGAAATGTACGGTGAAAAACTGGTCGAAGGCCGCAAATCCGCAACCCATGAGCGGTTCTTCCGGGTCAAGGCCGACACCGCTCACGCCGCTCTGAATCGTCTCGAAAACTATATTCGTTCGACAAAGGAAGTGTCCGGACGGCTCCATATCGGTGACATCAGTCTCGACGAAGAACAGGACGGCGACGGCTTTTTCAGCGGCCATATCGTCTACACCAATCCCGATACTCACGGTTCCCGCGACAAGATGTCGGGGATCGTCAGCGCCTACGGGGATCGGTACGGCTCCACTCGCAACTCGCATTTCTGTGAAAAAATCTACGAAATGCGGGGCTACAACTCCGTGCAAGATGCCTGGCGAGCTTTATCGAACAATTTCGGCTGGGATCGCAACGTCGATTCGATTGACGTCGAGGAAGACAGCGGTGGTGCCAATCGGCTCTTTACGGGCCGTGTCAAATACCTGCAAGAGCAGGAGCAGCAGGATACCCGGAACTCGCTTTCGTTCGAGGTGTCCGGAACGCAAACGAAACGTACTCATTCCTTGCGGACCCGAGGCGGCTGGGCGGCAGGCGGCATGTATCCTCGCAACTACGGCGGCTTGATCGGAGTGACCGACGACGGCGTCGAGGGGGTGGACATCGATACCGCCGTGTCGACGTTTACTGAAACGGCGTATTTTTACCCGTGGTTTTTGACCTCGAATTACGTCGCGTTTTTGTCACGTGCCTACGGTTGCGTTAACAACATGCCGTTTCGTGGGTTTGCCGAAGGAGAAGTTCGTTTTCTCGGGGCGAGCGGCGCGTACCGACGCGGTGACAAGGCGATTGAGTTGACTTTCAAGTTTGCCGTTTCGCCGAACGCATGGAATATCCAGATCGGAAACATGCTCATCCCGTTCAAGTACGGTTGGGACTATCTGTGGGTCCGCTGGGCCGACATGAAACGCGGCGGTGTCACGGTCAAGGTTCCCATTGAAGCGTATGTAGAACAAGTCTACTACGGCATGAACTTCGGTCTGTTAGGAATCGGGTGGTGAAATATGGCACAAAACGAATTTCAACATGTTCGCAGCGGCGAACGGATCGTGATTCCGGCCCAGACGTACAATGCGATGCTGGACGTGGCCCAAGCTCATCGCAATCGTCGCTTGAATCTTTCACCCGGTGGTCCGAGCTTCGATTCGCTGTTCGTTCACGTCGAAAACGCGACCGGGAAGTTTTTGGAACGGTTCGACGTCGTCGGTCTCGACGGACCAAGCGAAACGCAGAATCTTGACGTATTTTGCAATCAGATTGCTTTCAAAGGAATCGTTCCGAAGAAGGAACACGCTCAACGTTTCGCCGTGATCCAGCAAGACGCAGCCCCCGGCATGATGGTTCGAGCCTGTATTTCCGGCGTCACGATTGCGAAAATCAACGTCTACAAAGCTCCGAAAGACTTGGTCGGGCTGTCCTGCAGTGCCGTGCACGAAACAACCTCAAATCTCGAACTCGGCGGCGGCGGTGCCTCGGTTCTCTGGATTGATTCCGGCACCGGCGGTAAGTGGGCGATCATCCACCTCGGAGCGAATACGCTGACCATTCACACCGGCAAGGTGTCACGCGACATCGAAGCCGGTGTCGATCCGACCAACGACGCACACGGCGGCGAAGTCGATGAAGACGACGGCGAATCAGGTCAGCGGGCTTTTGCCGGGATGCTCGAAAAAGAGGAGACCATCGAAAAGAAGACCCGTGTGGAGTGGCTCAAAATCGGAGGCGTCAACCGCATCGTCAACGCCGGATGTCAGGCGGAAGAGGACGACAAATAACACCAACCGAAATCACCAAAAATGATGGCAAACTACATACGTTGGGGCACGTCGCCGGGCTGCTGCTGTTGCCTGCCGTTCACAGTGTCCCCTGCGGACGCGTTGGATCAAGTCGGAGGCTCTACTCACAATTATCGTACCGACGAGGAAATCATGTCCGCTCTACATGAAAAAGGACGGCCCGTCTTCAAATTGCGAAAGGGGAAATACTCCGTCCGGTACAAGTCCGGCTACTTCGTGATGGGATGCGGTCGAATCAACTGCGCCCACTATCACGGATATTTCGT
>JAVBTU010000063.1:0-4538 GCA_031556015.1 Thermoguttaceae bacterium | reverse complement strand
GAAACGCCGCATCGCGTATTCCAAATCGTTGCGAATTTCGATTTCCGTCTGCTCCGGTTTCAGTCCGCAGCGGATCATCTCGAAACCACGAGCAGCGGCCCTGACCGCTTTTCGCAACGATTCGATCTCGAATTTGTCCTTGATGATCCGGAGCGATTCGACGGCCCCTTCGATCCCCTGGACGGTCCACTGCGGCAAATAAGCGGCGAGCGAATCGCGGTGTTTGAGCGTCATGGTCCCGGCTTCGACGCCGATTTTCCGGTTCCCGCTGTTTTTCGAGACGATTTTCTCGGTCGCGGCGAACAACGAATCGGAGGTCCCTCGGATATAAACATCCAGTCCGGGACATTCTTCCGCGATTTGAATTTCATAGCGAGTATCGCTCAAAAGCACGTCCCCCCCTTCGTGAAACAGCAGATAGCTGTCGTCCCCGGTGAAGCCGGTCAGGTAAGTGACGTTCGTGAAATTCGTGATCAAAAAAGCGGCAACCCCCTTGGTTTTCAGGGTTTGACGCAAACGGTTGCGGCGCTGTTGAAATCGGGACATGATACAAAAATAAGGAGTGAAAAAAGAGCCGCATGTGCAGCGAAGCGGAACTTGCGGAACATCAATCGACGCGACCGTCGTAGATCGAAACCGTACGCTCGGCTTCCCGGGCGATGGACAGGTCGTGGGTGACCATGACGACCGTCAGGTTCCGCTGCCGGTTCAGTTCGCGGAGCAGGTCCAGGATTTCCCGCGCCGTTCGGGCGTCGAGATTGCCGGTCGGCTCGTCGGCCAGGAGAATGTTCGGTTCGGAAATCAGCGCACGCGCGATCGCAGCCCGCTGCATTTCGCCGCCGGAAAGTTCGTTCGGTTTGTGTTTGAGCCGATGCGTCAACCCGACCGCTTCGAGGAGTTCGCGCCCTTTCTGGTGATACCGCGAACGGTTGCGGAGGTAGTTCCAGGCCGAATCGCGAATCATCAGCGGCGAAAGGACGTTTTCCAACACCGACAACTCCGGCAGGAGATGGTAGAACTGAAAAATCATCCCGATGAACCGGTTGCGGAGGATGTCCCGCTGTCCGCTGCTGATATTGTCGATCCGTTGCCCGTCAAAGTGGATCGTTCCGCCGTCCGGGGCGTCAAGCGTTCCCAGAAGGTGCAAAAGCGTACTTTTTCCAGACCCGCTTTGGCCGACGATCGAGAGGAATTCCCCTTCCCGGATTCCGAGGTTGACCCCTTTGAGGACCGGAACGACGACTTTGCCCATCACGTACGATTTCGTGACGCCGCTTGCGCACATCTGAAAAGCGTCCGGGTCCAACGGCTGCGATTCCGTCCGGACCGGGGCCGATTCTTTCTGAAACGGTTCGGGCGAAGGAATTTCGTTGACGACGACCGGAGTCGGTTCGTATCTTTCCGCTTCCGGCAATGCGATCTCCTCTTCCGGCGGGTTGACGTACGGTGTTTCGTTTTGCAGCGGACTGAGAACGAGGTTGGGCCCGGCGGGAACACGCGGCTGACCGGCGTGAATGATCCGATCCCGGACGTTCGTCGCGAACGTCTCCTCGTCGATTCGGTCGTCGTCCTCCAACGAAGGACCGCCCGAAATCGGCTGGCCGCCGCGAACGCGAAGTATGGCGTGTGGACCCATCTTATTAATTACTAATTACTAATTACTAATTACGAATTACTAATGTCCGGCTACTGACTACCGGCTACTGCTGATGAAATTGATTTCTTCGGGGGTGAGTCGGACATTTCCGGCGGCGGCGTTTTCTTCGACTTGTTCGGCGGTTCGGGCGCCGCACAGGACGTGCATCTTGTCGTAGTACGCGGCGGTCCAGGCGATCACCGTTTGGCCGATCGTGAGCGAATGTTTTTCACAGATCGGTTTCAATTCCTGGAGTTTCGCGTTGACGCGCTTGATATTTTCGGGCGAAAATCGAGGATTCCCTTTCCGCAAATCGCCGTCGTTGAACACGCGGTCCGGGGAGATCCGACCGGTCAAGAGCCCGTTGCACATCGGCGAATACGCCAAGACGCTGATTCCGTTCTTCTTGCAGGTTTCGAGAATTCCGTTTTGCTCGATTTCGCGGTCCAACAAACTGAAACGCTCCTGGACGACGTCGAGCGGTCCGACGGCGAGGTATTCGTCGAGCTGCGCTTTTGTGACGTTCGAGACGCCGATTGCGCGGATTTTCCCCTCTTTTTTCAGGTCGAGAAGCGTTCCCATCGTGTCCGCGATCGGGCCGGTTTCATCCTGCCAATGCGTTTGCAGCAGGTCGACGTAATCGGTTTGCAGACGCCGCAGGCTCTGTTCAAGTTCTTTACGAATCGAGTCGGGGCGCAGGTATCGATAGATACGATCGTGCGACTGACTCGGATCGACGCCGTTTTCGTCCGAATAAAAGTGCAGCATCCCTTTTCCGGCGGGCCAATCGGCGGTGTCCCAGATCAGTCCGCATTTGGTCGCGAGTACGACTTTCGAGCGGCGATCCCGGATCGCTTTGCCGACGAGTTCCTCGGAGCGACCGTATCCGTACATCGGAGCGGTGTCGACGAGATTCATACCGTTTTCCACGGCGGCCTGCACGGCTTTGATCGACGCTTTTTCGTCGGTCCCGCCCCACATCCAGCCGCCGATCGCCCAAGACCCGAATCCGAGTAGGGACGTCTCGATGTTTGTTGTTCCTAGTTTGCGTGTTTGCATGAAAATACAAGCTCAAAGTGAAAGTTGACCAATGACATCGTTTAAACTATAGCAAAAACCCCGCCGGGAGAAAAGGCCAATTTCCCAGGTCAACGAGCGACAAGCGGACCGCTAACATGTTCGTAACAACATACCAGCCCCAAGCGCGAGCGCTCGCTGTACCACAGATCTTTTTTATCAGGTGTGTTCGTCAAACTTTGGTCGCTTACAAAAACCTTATTTTTTGAGGAAAAAACAACCTCAGTAGCCTCGGACGCTCCCTTTTCACAGACCTTATTACCTTATTCATGCTTTGGAAGGTAATAAGGTTTGTTTTCTTGTCGAATTTCGGCTACTGAGGTTGTTTTGTCAAACAAAAATAAGGTAAAAATAAGGTTTTTCGAATCTGTCCGATGACTTGTGTGGTACAGCGAGCGATTACGCTTGGGACTGGTATTGAATGCGGCGAAAAAAACGGACCGGTCCGCGGTCCGGTTTTCCTCCGAATCCGGCGCGAAATGGCCCGGAAGAAAAAAAGACGGTTCTGCGCAATAAAGCACTCTTTTTGCGCAAAATTGCATTGACGGCGTTGTCGAGTCTATGTTAGAGTGAATGCCTTACTGGGGAGTCTCGCCGATTCGATTCGGATTCGATTCAAAATTGTTGAGATGAACCGTCTTCTCTCCTTTTATACCCTTTCACGAGGTCGATTATGAAAAACTTATTCTCTCTTCAAAAGTCGCGTGAAGGTTGTCGGCGTCAAAGCCGCGGTTTCACTCTCGTCGAACTGCTCGTCGTCATTGCCATCATCGGTATCCTGATCGGTTTGCTCCTTCCCGCCGTCCAGGCGGCCCGGGAATCCGCACGGCGCATGTCCTGTACGAACAACTTGAAACAACTCGGTTTGGCCATGCATAATTATCATGACGCCATAAACACGTTTCCCTCGGGCAACATGCATTTTCCCTGGATGAACGATTTACATGACGCGACCACCGACCTGCCGTGCGGGATGTGGAGTTGGGCGCTTTTGATTCTCCCGTACTGCGAACAGCAGGCGCTTTACGACACCTTCGATAAAACGCATCGGGCTTACGCTTTTGGCAACGGCTACCCCTACTCGCCGCACACTTCGGACACGGATCCGTGCGGCGACGAAGAAAATAAGGAAGTCGCGCGGTCGTGTCCTCCTTTCCTGAGATGTCCTTCCGCCCCTCACAGTGAAAACGAACCGAATTCCACGAAAGATTACGCTCTTCCTTCGATCGACTATCCGGAACGAACGAATTCGGGAGACGCGAGCAACCGCGCTTGGATGTGGCAGATTTTTTACAAAAACAGCGGGGTCGGACTCGCCAAGATCACCGATGGAACGTCCCACACGTTCTTATCCCTGGAGCTTTCTTCCACGACGCTTCCGCGACAAATTCAACAGGGAACCTGCACCAATCCTTTCCTTTTCGTCAACCACGCGACTCAGGGATATGCCGTTTGGACGGTGAACAGTGTCTGTTATAATCCCCCGAACGACGTGAACGCGGTCTGGTCCATTCGCAGCGCAAGGAGTTTCCACCCCGGCGGACTGCACGGCGGATTGTGCGACGGTTCCGTGCGATTCGTTTCCGATACCGTTTCGCAAGGAGTTTGGAACAACACGTTCACCATCAATTCCGCGGGCGGTTCCCGTGGAGGTCCTTACGGAGAAGGAATTGATACCGTGGACACTTTGTAGTAGTGAATTTGGTTTGGTATTCCGTTTATTTGGAAAGTGCGCCGTTAGCGGCGGGGCTTGTCCAGCGTTTGGTAGGTGAAACGTTTCGTCTCACCATACTCCCTCGAATGAAGCCGTCCGCGCAGCCCAGCC
>JAVBTU010000118.1:0-3614 GCA_031556015.1 Thermoguttaceae bacterium | reverse complement strand
AAATACCGTTACGCCAACGGTGTCACGGTCCACTTGGGCAAAGACGGCGTCGAAGGAAACCGGGGCGGCGCGATTTTTCTCGGCGACAAAGCGAAGGCGGAAATCTTCCGGTCCCGGGTTCAGAGCAATCCTCAGGAGTTGGTCGACGAGTATTTCAAGGAACACGCCGGCCTGAAACTGCCGTCGCACGTCGCCGATTGGATCGAGTGCATTCCGGACCACAAGCGTCCGCTCGGCGACATCGAGAGCGGGCATCGGACCGCGACGATTTGTCATTTGTTGAATATCGCACGGTACTTGGGTCGCTCGCTCCGTTGGGATCCGGAAAAGGAAATTTTCCCCGACGACGCCGAAGCGAACGCATGCCTTTCCCGACCGCACCGCAAAGGATACGAATTGCCGAACGTTTAGCCCGGATATTTCAAACGCCGATTTACGGCAGGAAAGTCGCGATCCGACGGAAAAAAGCGAGAGGTGATATTTTTCGCCTATCCTCTATCCTCTATCCTCTATCCTCTATCATCATGGACATGGTCACAACGACGTTTACGTTTGAAGGATATCGCATCAAGGAATACAAAGGAGTGGTTCGTGGAATCATTGTGCGTGCTCCGACGATAGCGCAAGGGATCGTCGGCGGGCTGAAAAGCATCGTCGGCGGCAATATCGGCGCGTACACGAACATGTGCGAAGATACCCGGGAGCAGGCGTACCAACTCATGCTGCAGCACGCCCGGGACGTCGGCGGCAACGCCGTGATCGGGCTCCGTTATGACGCCTCGGACGTGGTTCAGAACGCGACCGAAGTCCTCTGCTACGGGACCGCGGTCGTGATCGAACGCTCGTAATCCAAACGCATCAGTATCTCCTTGGTGATCACGCGTTTCCCTTCCATGAAAACCAGCGAGCGAAGCAGGTCCTGCATTTTTTCGCCGTTCAAAAGATGATGGACCCGCGCGGCTTCTTCACTCGAATCGAAACCGAGCGAATAACAGGTGTCGTCGAGCATGACCGGTTTCCCGGTTTGAGGTGACACCAGGGAAAAGAACGTGCGCTTGTAAAGGCCGGAAATCGCGATTTTGTACGGTTTGAACGAGTATTCACCGACTCCGAAGATCGAAAACGGCGGCTTGTTCCGATAAATGGACGACTTGCGGCGCTCGAACGATTCCCGATGTCGATTCAAGTACGCCGCCGTTTTCGGACACTTTTCGAGAAGTTCGTCGGTGTTTTGGCCGAGAAATTTCTGGGGAACGATCACGAATTTTCGCGACGGCCCGAGGATCGGTTCCCGAAGGTCCGAACTTTTGAACAGGGGAAATATCAGGTTGTCCTCGACGTCGACGCATTCCCCGAATCCGTTGCGATAAACACCTTGGTCGAGGATCAATTCCATGACCTTGGCGCAGTCGTGCTTGATACCCTGACGCCATATTCCGGGACAAATCCCGTCGAGAAAAGCGGTTTTTTCGTACTTTTCGAGATCGGAAACGAACTTATCGCCGCACCAGCCGAAGCGTGAAACCGGCGGACTGTCGAAGGAATCGAAAACGGTACATTCGCGTCCCGGCTCTTCCCGGAACCGGGCGAAAAACAGGCTCGCATCGACCGCGGCGTTGAATTCCTTTTTGGCGTCCACCGAAATCCGCTCCATCCCGCCGATCGGAAAACGGAATCGTCGCTGGGCCAGGACGACGTTTTTCACGACGCTGTTTTTCACCAGGAAAGCGAAACAGCCGTTCGAGGTCGCGAAATCCTTCAAAAGCGCAAGCGCGACCGATTCGCCCAGATCGAAGTTCCCTTGGCCGGTCAACGCTTCGATTCCCGGTGCGTTTTTGGCGTTGAATTTTCTCGGGAGATTCCCCGAGCCCATTTTCCCGAGCCGCGAATTCGTGACCCAAGGCGGATTTCCGAGGACCAGAACGAATTGATCCGCATGTTGTTTCGCGATTTCGGCAAACGAAAACCGAAACACATCGGCACAGTGGAGGCGGATCGTTCGATTTTCGTCTTTCAGTTGTTGCCGCATGTGTTCGAAATACGGCTCATGAATCTCGACTCCGTAGACATGCCGGATCGAAGGAAAGGCGTCCAAGGCTGCCCGGATAAAGTGCCCCTGTCCGAAGGTCGGTTCGACGAGTACTTCGGGTCGAATCCCTTTCGCTTGGAGCCAACGACAGATTCTCCGGGCCAGTTCCGGCGGCGTTTGAAAATCTCCATATTCGATCGAATCGCGTTCCATCGGAATCCTAACCGGCTTGCGGGGTTGATGCTTCATTCTTTTCCCGAATGATCGCTCCGGACGGGCCGATTATACCGCCTTCCCCGGAAACCACCACTGGTCGCGGTTTGCACCAGGACCGGTCGGCGATAATTCTTTGAGAGGATATTGTTTTCATGTACATCCGGCGGATATAATCGTTCATCTCCGCTTTACTCCACGCCCCTTTTCCCCTTTTCCCCTTTTCAACCATGAAAATCATCGCCCCCTCACGTTTTGTCGCGGCCGTCGTTTTTGCCGTTTCGGCTTTCCTTCTCTTGGGCGACGTTTCGTTGGCCCAGCAATTCAGGGAGCAATGGAAACAGTTGCGGCAGTCCGACGTGATGCAGCGGCTTCAAAAGAATTCGGCCAAACAAGTGACCCGCTCCATGTGGAACGGGAAAGGCTCGAATCTCATGGCCGGGGGGCTCGCGTTCGTACCGGAACTGCGGGAAGCGTTCGGCATTACCGAAGAGCAAAGTCAAAAACTGGGGATAGGGGGCATGATGGAAATGCAAAACGACCCGGTTTTCCAGGAGTATGTCGCCGAAATGCAAAAGTCGCAAACTCCGGACGACCCCTTTTTACTGAAAGCTTCGGAAGAACAAAAACAGCAGTTTCTCCAAACGCAGGAAAAATTCATGGGCTACATGTTCGACAAAATGTCGGAGAACATCGACAATACCCTGACGCCGGAACAAAAGGTGAAGTTTCAGGAATACCAGATCGCGAGTATGGGAGACCAACCGGTCGTATCGCCGGACATGTTCGAGGCGCTCGGCTTGTCGGATTCGCAGCGAGGTTCCCTGGATCTGATCCGCAAGGAGCTTGAATCGGAATTCGAGAAAAACATGGAAGAAATGGTCGATTACCAAATGGAGATGATGGACAAACTCCTCGACTATCTCGACGATGATATCGATATTTCCAGTTCCGGGGATCAAGAGGACCTCCAAAAACAGGTCGAGGAAATGCAAAAAAAGATGCTCGACGCCCGAAAGAAACTCAATACCGAACACCCGGAGTACAAAAAACGGGAAGATGAACTGACGGCTAAAGGAAAAGCGTTCGCCAACAAACTCAAATTCAAGATGTTCGACGTCCTGACCGACGAGCAGATGGAGAGAATGGCGCAACTGATCGACAATCCGCCGGAGGACATCAAGAAGGCCATGAAAAAGATCAAAGAGATGCAAGGCGAGCAGGAAAAAGCCGCCGGATACCAACCGAACCTCGATTCCTGGAAGCCGGGCGAGCCGATTCCGGACGAATATCTCGAACAGCGGAAAGAGCGTAAGAAGAGCTTTCCGAAAAAACAGTGACGCCCCCCACCCCTCGTTGTACCACACATCTT
>JAVBTU010000162.1:0-6369 GCA_031556015.1 Thermoguttaceae bacterium | reverse complement strand
CCGAACAGGGAGAATTTCGCGACAACGTGAGAAAAGGATGGAGTTGGCTTCTGACGCAACAGGACGACGAAGGGTGTTTTTTCCGCCCTGAAACGCAAACTCAGTCGCACTTGTTTTACACGCAGGGAATCTGCACGATCGCGATTTGCGAACTGTACGCAATGACCCGGGATCCGGATCTCAAGGAAAAGTTGCGTCTGCCGGCGCAAAAGGCGCTCGATTATTGTGTGAAGCACCAGACGAGCAGCGGCGGCTGGAAATATGGCCGCAACGATTTTCAAAGCGACCTGTCCGTGACCGGCTGGGTTTTAATGGCGTTGCAAAGCGGTCGGATCGCCGGGCTCGACGTTCCGGAGGAAACCTTGGATCGCATCGAGGATTTTCTCGACGACATCGGCGAGGCGGGGAGCAAATATCCTTACGAAAAAGGGATGGTCAACGTCACGAGAAGCATGACGGCCGAAGGATTGTTGTGCCGCCAATTTCTCGGCTGGGAACGGGACGATCCTCGTTTGCTCGAAGGAGCGGATTGGCTGATCCAGCCGGACAATCTCGTTTGTTTCACGTACAAGGACGAGATGGGCCGCAGGAACCTGCGCGACGTTTATTACTGGTATTACGCAACGCAAATGTTCCACCATCTCGGCGGGCGGCACTGGAAAACGTGGAACGACGTGATGAAGCAGCGAATGTGCGAAAATCAGCAGACGCGAAAAGGGGAAAACGAAGGTTCCTGGGATCCGACGCTTCCGTCGCAGGACACGTACGCTTCGGAAGGGCGACTTTACGTCACGTGCCTGTCGATTTACATTCTCGAAGTCTATTATCGGCATCTGCCGATCTATCGCACGTCGAATTGACGCCCCTCAAAGAGCCGCATGCGCAGCTTGCGGAACATTTTTGTCTTGCGCGAAAATTTTCCTCTTGACTTGCTACGGAGCAATCAGTATGATGGCGTCCGTAACTACTGAGCGATCAGTATCATTTCAACCGCAAGACGACGAAGAGGAAACCAAAAATGCCGACGATCACGCCGACGGACCGGGAATTCGAGATTCTGAAACTCCTTTGGCAACGGAAGAAAACGACCGTTCGCGAAGTTTGGAACCTGTTGCGTAAAAACGATCCCGACCTCGCCTATACGACGGTATTGAGCGTTTTCCAGGTCATGGAAAAGAAAGGGCTCGTCGGACACGAAGTTTCCGGAAAGGCGTACTTGTATCATCCGCTGCAGGAACGTCGCAAAACCCTTCGCTCGATGATCCGGAATTTCGTGTCGCGGGTCTTCGACGGAGCTTCCGGCGAATTTCTGTTGCATGGAATCGACGCGGGAAGTCTTTCGCCCGAGGAAATCGACGAACTCCAGGCGTCGCTTCAAGCGATCCGGGGAAAAACCGAACCGGCTAATTCCGCACGGAAAGGAGGTCGCACATGAACGCCGCTTTTCTATTGGACTATTGGCTTGTCGCGACGTTATTCCTCGCGGTCGTCGGACTCGGAATTTTACGGCAACGGCATCCGGCCAAACGGGTTGCGTGGATTCGCGGAGCGTTTTTCCTGCTCGCGATTTTGCCGTTGGTTTTACTCCTGCCGGGCCGCCCGAAAATGGTGTCTTTGTGCCCGGTTTATGAAGCAAACCAATCCCAACCGCACAAGACGAAGCCGATCCGTACCGGAATTACGAGTTTTCCGGACAAGGAAACGCTCGGGAGGTTCGCGGCGAAAGAAACGCCCGTGATTCCGTTGAGGATTCCGCTTTCCGAAACTCCCGGGAGGATCGCAACGGTGAAACGCCAGCCGCTTTCGATTTTCGATATGTTGTTTTACGCACAACTTTGCGGCTCCGGAATTCTCGCGGCTTGGCTGTGTCTCGGGTTGCTACGCACGGCATTGTTTCTGCGACGTTCGATTCCTGTTCCCGATAAGCTCATTCCCCTCGTTCGGGAATCGAACTGCCGTGTTCGCGTTCGGATGCATCCGGAGCTGGTTTCCCCGATCATCGTCGGATTTTTGCGACCGACGATCGTGTTGCCTGTTACGGAAAATATGCACGAAATCCAAGCCGCGATCGCGCACGAATCGGCTCATTACGAAAACGGAGACCTGACCGGCCTCGCGCTGGAGCGGTTGGTGATGCTGGGGCTGTTTTTCCATCCGCTCTTTTGGTGGTTGCGCAAAACCGTGCGTCGCGATCAGGAAATCCTGGCCGATCTCCGGGCCGTGGAGCAGACGAATCGGTACGATTACGCCGAACAGCTTCTCCTCTGGGCGGGCCGAACCACGCCGCGACGCCGCTTCGCCGACTCGCTGGGCATGGTACTCGGCATCCTCGAATTTCAAGGACGAAATCCTCTCACCTCTCCCACCCCCAACAAACAAATGAAGGAACGTATGAACATGTTGCTCGATCAAAACATCCATTGGAAGCCGACTTCCCTCCGATTTCGCGGACTGATTTTCGGTGCGCTCGCACTTGTCGCGTTACTCGTTTCGACGATCACGCTGCAACCGATTTCCGTACCGCTCCGTGCCGAAACGAAAGCGGAGCCGGTTCCCATGCCGTCGACGGCGACGGAAATTCCCGCCGCCAATTCCACGGCTCTCATTCTGGACCGGCTCCACGAGACGTTTCAGTATGACGCCAAAGAGCCGCTCCCGCTCGGTGAAGCGCTTTCCAAAATTCAAAAAGAGTCGGGAATCCCGATCGTCGCGGACGTCCGTACATGGGAAAAGTTCGGCGTCACGGCGGAAACGCCGGTGATGCTGCATCTGCCCGTCCGGATGCCGTTCAAAGACGTGCTGGATTACGTCGGCAAACAACTTCAGCTTGGCTATCGCGTTGAAAACGAAGTCGTCCTGTTCGGGCCGAGCCGGCCAAACGTGATAACAACCGTCCAGTACTACGTCGGCGACCTCGTCGGGAAAGCAAACGACGGTGATAAAACGTCAGGTTTTCAGCCGCTCATCGATTACATTCAGACGATGGTGCAGCCGGAATCGTGGAAAGAGAACGGGCCGGAAACGACTCCGTATTACCCGAATTTGTGTCTCGTGATTCGTCAAACGGAGTCGGCGCACGCGGAGATCGCCAAGCTGCTGCGTGGGTTGCGGCGTTACAACGATCTGCAACTCCAGTTCAAGATCGACGTTCTGGCCGAAAGCGGCCCGATCGATGAAACGATGCGCAGCCGGACGTTTACCGTGTTCAACGGCCTTTCGTGGACCGTCGATTTCCCTTGGAAAGGCGAGACGTTCGTCCAGTTGACGCCGGTTTCCGGTCGGCCGGTGGACGAATATCACGCCGCGATGAACCGTCCGATCCAGTTTAACGTACCGGAAGGAGGTCGAATCGGCGTCACGGGAATCGTCGGGCGGGCGGAAGGAAAAGATACGATCAAATTCACCGTCGACCTCGGCGAACAGGGCCAACTGACGCGGACGTTTTACGCTTCTCCGATTTGGGAGCAGGAGGAGGAATCCTTCATGCTCGGCGCGTCGATTCCGAAGCCGGAGGATTCGCACCCCCGAATTACCGTTGCTTATAATGTCTGCGACTTGACGAGTGCGGGAATGTCGTTCGAATCTTTAGCCGGGTTAATCGTAACAGTAACAGATGCCGGCGAAAAGGACATCAACATCGACCTACAGAATAATCTTCTTCGTGTCGAGCAGTCGTCGGCCGTTCATCAGGAAGTTCGATCGCTTCTGGAACAATTGCGCGAACTGAACAATTTGGAAATCGATTACATTGTGGAATCCGTTTCGCAGGAGAGTTTTTCCAAAGTCAGCCGCGAGGAGCCGCAATGGGACCGACAGGAATTCACGCTCAAAAACGGCCAGGCGAAAACGTTGACCTGGGATTCGGAGAAGCCGGTTTTAGTACGAATCCGCTTGAAGAATTCGGAGACGGAACCGTCCTACACAAGAGTGCCGCCCGGCCAGTCGCTCGGCATCCGCGGAGACATCAGCAGTGATCGACAGCACGTCCGCGTCGAAGCGAGGCAGGCGGGACGCGTCCAAGGCGTCGCGACCCTGGATGGGCAACTTGCGAACGTGGAAGCGGGATTGGCGGCCGGTCGCCTGTTCACGCTCAAAAGCCCCGCGGTGTCGCGTTAAGGTTGGGCTGCACGAAGGAGTCTACCATTTTTGCATGTAGCCGAGCGAACCCCAGTGTGCGGTGCTGTCGCTGAAGGCGTTGAAATCGTAGTCGCCGTAAAAAGAGCGGCAAGAATCGATGTTCCAGCGGAACCCGAGGCCCAGATCGATGTAATCCTTGCCGGGATCGACGCCGTAAATCGTCATGCGGTCCGCGGTCGTTTCCGTCGCGAATTTGCACCGTGTTTCCGGGCGCGAATCGCCGAACACCTGGTGTCCGTAGTAGAATCGTCCCATCAGGGCCAATGTGTCACACTGGCTGACCGAACCGAGTTGCGTCGTGACGCCGGTCCGCAGGTAAGTCCGGTTCAAAAATCCGCGGTCGTACCAGAGTTCCACGCCGGTGTCACCGGTTTCGGTGAAAGCGTATTGCCACGTCAGGTCCGAATCGATCGCGAACAACGGTCGCAGGCTGACCATTCCCGCCGATAGGGGAACCGCGAATTCGAGCGCCATCGACATGGAGTCACCGCTGTATTTCCCGTCGATCCGGTTGTCGTCGCTCAAACCGGCCAGCGGCTCGCTGGTGAGATACCGTTTCGATTTATAGCCCTGGTGCCCGTAGCCGATAAACAATTTCGTTTCGAGAAATTCGCGGACCTTCGAGCCGCCGTAGAACCCGAATTGCAGGTCGTTCACTTCGACCTTGTCGCCATGATCGTACAGGTACGGATACGCGTATCCGACGAAAAAGCCGTAGGTGACGTCGACGCGGCGTTCTTCCGACCCGACAAGGAATCCCGTGCGGGAAATCCCGTAATCGCCGCTGTTGGCGTCACCGCTGAAGTCGGTCGACTGGTGAATGAATTCGAGCCAAACGCCGTTCCCCTGCGACAGCCCACACTCGGTCAAGTCGAGATGGTTCAACCCATACCGCGACGTCTGCCACTGCCCGATCATCATCGAGTTCGCTTTCAGGTCCCCGGCCAGATCGTTGTATGCGGCTTGAACCGCAGCCTGATCATTACCACCCTTGATCCACTGGCTGATTTGCGTCATCGCATTCCACGGACCGGTGGACGTTGCATTGTCCAAGGCACGGGCGACTTGCTGTTGGTTTGGCGTCACGGCTTCATCGTAGAAATAATTTGGGGTACGCCCCGTAATCGTCAATACATCGTTCGCCCAATTCGATTCCAAAAAAGCCTGATTCAACGTCGCTTGTGCAAAATTTGTCGTTATTCCAGAACCCGATGAATCTTCAAGAAAATTTTTATATACCAGAGGAGTATTGGCATACGAGCCCGCGATCGCGTCGAATACGAGATTTGCACCGGTTGTCGTCGCACCACTACCGATAATGGCTTGATCGTGTCCTCCCGAATCGTCGACTCGCATTTTCAACGTGCTTCCGGATTCGAGTTTTAAGTTGTCGATCGTCATCGTTCCGACACTTCCAGAACCGCTCCCTGGAGCGAGGACTGCACCGCGATCCACGACAACCGTTCCGAGTGTTCCGTTGCCGCCGAGGGTACCATCGGCCACCTGAATTGTCCCTGCAAACGTACTGACATCGCTGTTAATGAACATTGTCCCGGTTCCGACTTTCTCAAATTTGCCGGCTCCGCCGGAAAACGTTCCGGCAAACGTCGTGTCGTAACCGTTTTCACCGCTACTCAGGGTGCTTCCGGCTTTGAAAACGACATCCCCGTTTCCTGAAAGCGATCCGATCTCCTGGTCTTTCGCCTCAGAAAGATCAAGTGTCGTTCCGTCGGTCATATCGATTCCCGATGTCGGAGAAAGAACTCCGTTTGCCGAAACCTTCAGTGTACCGCCGTTGATGTACGTCGGGCCGGTCATGGTCGAGACCGAGTCCAAAAGGATTGTTCCCGAGCCGGTTTTCGTGAACGCCCCCGCTCCGGTCATGCCGCCTTTCACGGTAAAGACCGTCGCTCCACCTCCTTGGCTGGGATTGTTGACTTGGATGATTCCGTCCTCTTTGAACGTGATTACGCCGTTCCACTCTTGCGATGCGGTTACGGTGACCGTCGCTTCGGACCGGGTAAACGTCATCGATTTCCCGCTGTCCGCCGTGGTCGCGGTGTAGGCAGCCCCTTTGTCGTCGTTTCCGATTCGGACGTTTTGGGCCGCAAGGGGCGTTCCGCGCGCAGCGACGAACAGGACGATCAGGATCAAGATCGAAAAACGGCGTCTCTGATTATTCCTATTCATCGCAAATTGCCCGGTTTAAAAAACGGAATCGGTCTCCAAGAG
>JAVBTU010000250.1:0-3770 GCA_031556015.1 Thermoguttaceae bacterium | reverse complement strand
CGACGATGATCGGCAACGCGCTGGTTCGGATACTTCGTTTCTACGGACACGACGTGATCAGCGACAACCACATCGGCGATTGGGGAACGCAGTTCGGAATGATCCTGTACGGATACCGCCATTTTCTCGATAAAAATGCGTACGAAGCGAGTCCGGTCGCAGAACTTTCGCGGCTGTATCGGCATGTCCGGCAGTTGATGGATCAGCCGACCGAAGAAGGAAAACAACTCGGCAAGCTCGTTCTCGAAGAAACGGCGAAACTGCACTCCGGCGATCCGGAGAATCTCGCGCTGTGGAAGAAATTCGTCCCGGTCTGCATGGAAGAAATCGAGCGGATGTACAAGCGGCTCGGCGTCGAATTCGATCACACGCTCGGCGAAAGTTTTTACCAGCCGATGCTTGCGCCGCTGGTCGACGATCTGCTCCGACGCGGAATCGCCCGGGAAACGGAAGGTGCGATCGGAATTTTTCTCGACGGATACGAAATCCCGGTATTGATCCGGAAAAAAGACGGTGCGTTCCTTTATTCGACGACCGACCTCGCGACGGTCCAATATCGCATCAAGGAGTTTCAGCCCGACGTGATGCTTTACCTGACCGATTTCCGGCAGTCGCTCCATTTCGAGCAATTTTTCAAAGCGGCGGCGCTAATGGAAGCGGGACAAAAGCTGCCGGAGCTGGTTCACGTCAAATTCGGAACGGTCCTCGGTGAAGATGGCAAGCCGTTCAAAACGCGCTCCGGCGACACGGTCGGCCTTGAGTCGCTCCTGGACGAAGCGGAAAGCCGGGCTTTGGCCATCCTCGAAAAGAACGTCGGCGAAGAGAGCGAATCGTCGGACCTTTCGGAAACCGCCCGCCGGATCGGGTTGGGGGCTCTCGTTTACGCCGATTTGTCGCAAAACCGGGAAAGCGACTACGTGTTCAGCTTCGACAAAATGCTCGCGATGAACGGCAATACGGCGACGTACATGCAATATGCTTACGCGAGAGTTCGCAGCATTTTCACCCGGGGAAACGTCGACGTGGACTCGCTCCGTCGTTCTCCGGAACCGGTTCAACTTTCCGCGGCGCAAGAGCGGGCTTTGGCGATGGAGCTTTTGAAATTCGACGAAGCGATCGAATCGGCGGTTCGCGATTACCGTCCGAACCAGTTGACGTCGTATTTGTACGAATTGGCGAACCGGTACTCGGCGTTTTTCGAACACTGTCCGGTGCTCAAAGCCGACGACGAATCGGTTAAACGGAGCCGGTTGAAACTTTGCGATCTGACCGCGAGGACGATCCAATTGGGCTTACGGCTCCTGGGAATCGAAACGGTCGAACGGATGTAAAAACGTCCCGTCCCATAACCCGGGAGCCCCGGTAGGCGATAGGAGCTTCCGCTCCGATAAATAACCCGCAAAATGGTCGTTGCCTCCCGATTTTGCTAATCATTGTGAAAGAATCAACAATCTTTCACTGTAGTTGTATAAAATGCCTTACACGACTTTATCCTCATGGGAACACCGAACACGCTATGGAACGCGCCGAACATTTTGACGATGCTCCGGGTCGTCTTTTCAATCGCGATTTTTGCGTTGTTGCCGTTTCAGTTTTATGCCGCGTGTATCGTTTTGTTTCTCGCGGCGGCGGCGACCGATTTTCTCGACGGGTATCTGGCGAGAAAATACAACCTGATCACCGTGTTCGGACGGATCATGGATCCGTTTGCGGACAAGCTCTTGATTTGCGGCTGCTTCATTTACCTATGCGCGATTCCGGAGCTTCGGATTCCTTGGGGAATTCATCCGTGGATGGCCGTCGTAATTTTCGGGCGGGAAATGTTGATCACGTCCCTGCGTGCCGCCGTCGAAAAAAGCGGCGGTGATTTTTCCGCGAAATGGATCGGAAAGTGGAAAATGGCTTTCCAATGCGTCGCGGTCCCGGCTTGTTTACTGTTTCTCATGGCTCCGAATTGTCCTTTCCTCAAAATCGTCATGTTGCTCTCCCTTTGGGGAACGATTCTCATCACACTTTATTCGGGGATTGACTACATTTTCAAGGCGTCGAAGATGTTGAAATAGGATTCCGAAAAAATTGTTTCTTGGAAAAAACGGTTTTTTCAAAAAATTCGTCATATTTCAAAAAATCGCTATTGACCCACAAAGGCAAATCCGGTATCTTTCCCCCATCATTGCTCACATGAGTTGCACAGGGAGGTGTGACGGCAGTGCCCGGACCTTGCATCTGGAACGGAAAAGACCAACGGTCGACGCGTTCTGCGGTCCACGTAGTGATTCTCGTTGACAAGATGTCGGCGACCGCTTCGTCAATCCGCTGGAGAGATTTTTTCTTTTCCGGCAACAGCCTTCGGGCCCCTAAAGAGCCGTACTTGGCAAGGATCGTCAATGCGGCACTTTTTTAATTTTAATGTCGGAAACGACTGCAAATATCGAGAAGGATCTTTCCTTCCCTCGGAAAGAAACAATATGTGTCCTTAGCCCCCCTGGGACGCCGACTTTCCGAGGGTTTTTTATGCGCCGAACGCGTGACGTCGCGATAATCTTTTTTGTTCGTCGCTTGGGACGCAGCCAATCGTTTTCCCGAGGGGGGGAAAGTTGCGCGCACTTCCAAGTCGGAATGCGCGAGCAGGAACTCTCGACGGGCCCTGTAGGATCGGATAGAATGGCGTTTTCGTTATCTTCATCCCATTTCGTATAATGCTTCAATGAGTTTGGAAATACAAAATGTTCGATACTGTGGACGACGAACGTTTGAAAGAGCAATTCGACTTTTTGCGAAAGGCCAAGAACTTGAAAAATACGCAGCGAAGCACTCACACCTCGGCGGGAGGCCTTCGCCAGAAAATACCAGGCCAAAACAAAAAATCCTTTTTTAAACCACAGAGAGCGCAGAGATCACAGAGAATTTGGATTCAAGTACTCTCTGTGTTCTCTGCGCTCTCTGTGGTAAAAATATTCGGATCTTTTTTGGGACGGCAGTTTTTCAGCGACGGCCGGACGACGGGAAAGTTCGGCAGAGCAAGGGAATTGAAACAGGATCACCAAATAAAATGCGTCTGAACACGATTCGTAACAAATTACTTGCGGCGATTTTGGTTCCACTCCTTTTCGTTTACACGGTCGTCGTTCTACTGCAAACGCGTGCGGAGATTCACTGGGCATTGACCGGAATCGATCGTGTCCTCATCAATCAAACGGCATTCAATGCGGCCAAGTGCGATCACCTGATTACGTTGGGGGCCGTCGCGGCCCGGGAAATCGCCGGCGTGATCGCCCAGTCTCCCATGCAGCCGGAAGACGAACTCGAGAAGTACTTCGACCAGTTCTTTGCCAAGCATACCTATCTTTACGGAGGAACGATCGTTCGCGAACCGGCCGGGCCGGATCAAAGGCCGACGGTTATTTCCGTGGTGCGAAAACCCGACGGAGTGGGGCTGATTTGCAATACGACTTCTCCGCAACCGGAAGAACTCACCGAGAGCTGGTATCTTCGGACGAAAACCACACTGCTCCCCTCTTGGTCGGATCCCTATTTCGTCAAAGTGGACGCCGAAGAGGAAGGAAAGAATTCCAGTCGCCTGATGTGTACGTATTCGGTCCCGATTTTGCGGGAAGACCGATTCGTCGGCGTCGCGGCGGTCGATTTGTCCGTGGAACACATCCAGCGGCTGATTTCCGCGATCACTCCCAGCGGGGCGGTGTACATACTTTTTAGCGCCGATGGAACGATGATTTCCGCACCGAACGCGATCCTGGACCAAAAAGACG
>JAVBTU010000441.1:0-2704 GCA_031556015.1 Thermoguttaceae bacterium | reverse complement strand
CCTTCGACGAGTTTTTCGCCGTACAGTTCCTCCAGATCGGCGGCGATCTTCTTTTTGATTTTCGCTCCGTCCGGTTTCTTGAACGTGATCGTGCCAAAGTAAAGATTGTTGGCGTTTTTTTCTTCGTCGAGCGCGACTTCGCCGAGTTCCATACCGTCCGGGATGGAAAGCTGTTTGGCAAACGCTTCGAATTTCGCTTTCGCAACGTCCGGGCCGACTTCCGAATCGTTTTTTCCGGTCGGCGCATCCCGGACGTAATATTTTCTGGTCACATTCTCGGAATCTTTGGTTTGCGTACTGCCAAAGCCGAGAATTTCTTCAATGTGGATCATGGTTTTTCTTCGCTTGAAAAATTCTTCCGGTTCAGGTATAATGACGGCATGGAAGGATGTGTTTACCTTTGAAAACAGGACGATGCGAAAAGTTAAGATTTACCTCGATACGTCGTTTATCAACTATTTGGTGGCGACTCGCCTGCCGGATAAAATGCAAGATTCTCTGGCTTTATGGAAAATCTTCACCGGCGAGGATCGTTTCGAGGTTGTTCTTTCCGAAACAGTCAACCAAGAGCTACAGGCGTGTTACGAACCGAAAAGAACGCAATTGTTCGAGAAAATTTCCGAGATTGACCCGTTTTTCGTTCAAATGACGGAGGAAATCATCGCTCTTGCCGACCACTATGTCGATTTTGGCGTGTTAACCAAAGAAAGCTACAGCGATTTACTTCACATTGCTGCTGCGACAATCAACAATTGCAAGCTGATTGTCAGTTGGAACTTTAAGCACTTCGTCAATTTCAAAACGATGGACCGTGTCAATGCGGTCAATTTACTGGAAGGGTATGATCCGATCCGGATCGTATCGCCTTCCATGTTATTAGGAGAACTGAACAATGAATGATGAAATCGTTGAAGAAATCCATAAAATCCGTAGAAAAACTTACGAAGAAACCAAAAACATGTCTCCCAAGGAATTGATCGAATACTATCATCGTTCTTCCGAATGGGTTCAGCAGCGCAGTGCCGAATGCCGCGCCCGCAAAGCTGCGGAAAAGCAAATGGGACATCAGAAACTGGTCGGTCGCTGATCAAACGAACACCCCTTTGGTCGAAATATCCCGCAGAATCCGGGTTTGGGCCTTCATTTCATTGAGCGCCGGATCGTCTTTGTCCGGTTCCTTGGCTTGCTCTTTTTTCTTTTCGTCCGGCTTGCCTTCGGCTTTCGCGTCTTTGTTGGCGATTTTTTCGAGATGCTTTTCGCTTTTTTCCGTCGCTTTGGCGACCCGGTCCATCGTGGAGCCGACTCCCATCGCGGAAATCGCCGACGCCGAAAACGAACCAGTGACGGAAACCTTTTCGCCGAGGTCCATGTTGAACCCTTGCGTGATTTCCTGAATCTTGCGTTTGAGCTTATCGCCGAGCGACTCCTGCTTATCGCCCGGCACGAGGGCGGGATTCTTGGCCCGATCAATCGCCGCCTGGTACGCCTCCTTCGCTTTCGCCAGTTCCAATTCCTGTGCCGTGATCTTGGCGTCATGCTCGGCGTTTCGGCTTGACGCCTGCTTCTCGAAATCGCTTCGCAGGATGCCGAGCGTTCCTTCCTTGTCGGCTTGCAGCGACGCCATCTTTTTGTCGCGCTGTGTTTGGATTTCCGAGAGTTTCCGGGAGCTGTCGGCTTGTCGTTGTGACGCCTGACGGCTGTAATCCTCGCTGATGGCCTTGGCCATGTCGTTCGGATCGAGTCCTTCCATCTTCGCGATGATCCAGCCGATCCCTTGGGCAATCGACTGCTCGGCGCTTTTCCACGCGGACACGACGGTGTCCGTGAACCCGATCCAAAGAGTCTGCATCGTGTAGACCGATTCCGTCCAGAATTCCTGAACCCCGAACCACGCTTTCGTGAGAAGCTCGCTGATCTTGAAAACGCAGGTCGCCCACGCCAGTTGCACCGTTTCGACGAGCCAGTACCATATTTTGAGCAGCGACGTCGCGCCTTGCACCCAAATCAGTTTGATCGTCGCCCAAATGACACCGATAGCCGCTTCGACATCTCCGCGACTGAGAGCGGCAACGATGGCACCATAGACTTCGACCGCGAAGGAACAGAGTTCGCCGAAACGTTCCTTGACCCAATCGATGGCCGTGCCGATGTTGTCGAAAACGGTGTAAAAGAAGTTGCCGAATCCGGTAACGATTTCGGCGAGCGTATTGAAAACGGAGGTAAAAAGACCGACCATGCCGTTCCAAGCGGCAGCGAACGCCGAACGGATGCCTTCCACGGCGTAACCGACCGCCCCGGCGACAATCGAACCGACGCGTTTCGCCATGTTCCAGACCGCGCCGGTGACGGAGCCGAGGCAATCAATGAACGTGAGAAGCACATGACCGCCCAGCGCGATGACGCCGTCCATGATCCATTGAAGACAGCTTGAAACAATCTGAAACGCTTGGGTAAAAACCGCACCGATGGCACTACCGAGCGTACCGAGATTCGAGACGAGCAGATAGACCGCTCCGGCGGCAAGAGCGAGCGTTGTGTGTTTTTTTTCGCTTAATTTCCACTTGCTAAATATTTTTCCCAAAAGATCGCCCCGACGGTCATAGGTTCAAGAAAATCGCCGAAAGATTGAATTTACCGGACTCTGCGGGGCATGAAGAAGGCGCACTGCTCTTTTTTGTTCACTCCCCTGTTCACTGGTGAAAAC
>JAVBTU010000496.1:0-6886 GCA_031556015.1 Thermoguttaceae bacterium | reverse complement strand
CCGAACCTTCGACGTAAGCCCGAAGATAGCCGGGAAACTCGATCGTCTTGCCGGAAACCGTGAAAACCGCGTCGTCCAAGGCAATGTCGACCGAGGTCCGCTTGCCGATCGCGTCCTTCATCTGCGAAGCGACCGTTCGTTTCCAGATCAAGTCGTACAAGCGGAATTCATCGTACGACAATTTTCCCTTGAGAAACTCGGGAACGGCGAACGTATTTCCGGCGGGCCGGACCGCTTCGTGAGCTTCCTGGGCGTTTTTGACTTTCGTGCTGTAGTATCGCGGCGCGTCGGGCAGAAATTCGTTGCCGTATTGCGACTGGACGAGACTCCGGGCCGCATTGATCGCTTCCTTGGACAGGTTGGTCGAGTCGGTACGCATGTAAGTAATGTGTCCGTTTTCATACAGACTCTGCGCAAGGCTCATCGTGGTTCGGGCGGTGAATCCGAACTTTCGATTCGCTTCCTGTTGGAGCGTGCTGGTCGTAAAAGGAGCGTAAGGACGCGTCGTGTAAGGCTTTTCCTCGACCTTCGCGACTTTCGCCTGGCCGGGCAGGAGCCGCTCTTTGAGGGCGTTCGCGGCCGATTCGTCCAGGAGCAGAAAATCGGACGGCTTGTGAAGCAAACCGGTGTTCGCGTCGAAATCCTTGCCGTCGGGGATTTTTTTTCCTGCAACGGAAACGAGCGTCGTCGTGAGCGGTTTGCCTGTTTGCGGGGCGAAATAGCCGAGTAGATCCCAATACGTCGCGGATCGGAACGCCATACGATCCTTTTCCCGTTGAACGATCATCCGAACGGCGACGCTTTGAACACGGCCGGCGGAGAGTTTCGGGGCGACTTTGTACCACAGGAGCGGGGAGACTTCGTAACCGTAAAGCCGGTCGATGATCCGCCGGGTTTCCTGGGCGCGAACGAGGTCGTCGTCGATCTGACGCGGATTGGACAGCGCCTGATCGATCGCGGATTTCGTGATTTCGTGAAAAACGAGCCGATGGACGGGAACCTTTGGTTTTAGCACTTCCAACAGATGCCAACTGATCGCTTCCCCTTCGCGGTCTTCGTCCGTCGCGAGATAAACGGCGTCCGATTCTTTGAGCAAATCTTTTAATTTTTTAATTTGCTTTTTTTTGTCGTCGGAAACGACGTAGATCGGCTCGAACTCGGAGTTGACGTTCACCCCCAATCTTGCCCAGCTTTCCTTTTTATACGCTTCGGGAATCTCCTTGGCCCCTTTGGGGAGATCGCGAACATGCCCGATACTCGCTTCCACGGCAAAGGATTTGCCTAGAAATCCGCCGATCGTCCGAGCTTTTGCCGGAGATTCCACGATGACGAGCGAACGTCCCTGATTTCGCGAAACTTTGTCAACCATTCTAGTGATGTATGAGAAAGAGATTTTGGGAAAAACCAATGGATTTCATTGAATGGAGTTTAATAACGATTATACGAGCCTTTGTCAATGGAAGTTGGGAGTTTTTTCGAAAGCGGGAAAGTGGTATAATGGGCACATTGGTCGTCGCTCTGAGAAATGTTGACATTTCGAATCCATCTCAAACCCAATGCCTTCCATGCTGAAAAAATTATTATTCCTTGGAATTCTTCTGCTTCCCGCTCACCTTTTTGCCGGGGAGGCGATACAACATTCCCTCCGCGCCGATTGGGCGGCTCAGGAACATCGGCTCGGCCGCGAACCGGGAAGTTTTGAAGCGATTCGGTCTTCGCTGGACCGCACGGAAAAACTTCTCGGCGCCGCGGACGCCAAAATCGATGCTTTCCGCGAGAAAGCCCGGACGTTCGACTCGCTTTCCGAATCGCAACGCATGGAACTTTACGAATCCGTGAGGCTCTACGGTCGTGAAGTCGCGCTTTCTCATCCGACTGTTTCCGATATCCCGCTCTTGTTTCTCAAGCAGCGCCGGTTCGTCTGCCAAATGCTGCATGAATACGTCGGTTATTATTACGACTACGGCGGGGTCAGCGGCGGCGGAATCTACGTTCTCGAAGAGCCGGGCAAGTCGCTGAAAACCCGCTGCCTGACGGAAAATCTCTTCCCGCAAGGAACGTTCAGTTCGCCGGCGCTTTCCTACGACGGAAAAACCGTCTATTTCGCGTTTTGCGAAGTCCGGGATCAGCCGCGCCCGTTCGGAACGTTCAACAACTGGCATAAACTCCCCGATGCGAAGGATGTGCCTGCCGAATACAACTGGAAATCGTCGAACCGGAACGGATTTCACATTTACGCGATCAACGTCGACGGAACCCATTTGCGGAAATTGACCGACGGACCGTATGATGATTTCGACCCGTGCCCGCTGCCGGACGGTCGGATCGCGTTCATGTCGTCCCGTCGCGGCGGGTATTGCCGCTGCAATAATCCTTTCGAGCCGCTCCCGACATACACGCTCCACGCGATGGACGCCGACGGAAAAAATCTCCAAACGCTTTCCTGGCATGAAACGAACGAATGGAATCCGTCGGTCCTCAACGACGGGCGGATCGTCTACACCCGCTGGGATTACGTCGACCGGTCCGCGGCTCATTTTCACGGTCTCTGGGCAAGCAATCCGGACGGTACTTCCCCCGTGGTGCTGTTCGGAAACTACACGATGAATCTCAGCGCCGCGTATCAACCGAGAGCGGTTCCTAATTCGAACAAAATCGCGTTCATCGCCGGGGCGCATCACGCTTTGATCGGCGGCTCGCTCGTGTTGCTCGACCCGGGCAAGACGAAATACGATCCGGAAAGCGGCGAGGATTCGTTCGAGTCGCTGGACCGATTGACGCCGGAAGTTTGTTTCCCGGAAACGCCGGAAGGTTGGCCCGACTCGTATTTCAGTTCCCCCTGGCCGCTGTCGGAAGACCGGTTTTTCGTCGCGTTCAGTTTTCATCCGCTTCCGGCGTTCGGAACCGGTTATCTCGACGATTCCAAGTCGGGACTTTACTATTACGACCGGTTCGGCAACATGGAATTACTGTACCGCGATCCGGACATTTCGTCGGTCGCGCCGATTCCGCTCGCTCCGCGGCCGATTCCGCCGGTGCTACCGTCGGTACTCGATCCGGAACTTGCCGAAACGAACGAAGGGGAATTCCTGCTGACCGACGTGAATTGGAGTCATTTTCCGCTGCCGAAAGATCGTCCGGTGAAAACGCTCCGGATTTTCGAGGTGCTTTTGAAAACCGGTTCTCACACGGCGAACGTCCCGAAGCTCGGCTACGCCAACGCGGAAAGCGCTCGCAAGTACCTCGGCGAGGTTCCGGTCGAAGCGGACGGGTCCGCGTTTTTCCGGGCGCCGGCGGAAACGCCGCTTTATTTCCAGGCGGTCGACGCCGAAGGGAAAGCGATCCAATCGATGCGTAGTATCACGTATTTGCAGAAAGGGGAACGTCGCAGTTGCGTCGGGTGTCATGAACCGATCTCCACGACGCCGGACAGTGCGATCACGACGAAAACGGCAATGCTCCGCGAACCGTCCCGGATGACGCCGGGCCCGGACGGAAGCAATCCGATGAGTTTCCCGAAGCTGGTTCAGCCGGTTTTGGATCGTAATTGCACGGAGTGTCATCCTTACACCGGCGAGAGTCAACACGGGTTTTCCGTGTCTTACAATCAACTGGAGCCGTTCGTACGTTTTTACGAGTGGGGAGAGCGAAGCATATCGCAGATCACGACCCGCCCGGGCGAGTGCGGCGCGGATGTGAGTCCGCTGTCCGAAATTCTCAAAGACGCCGACCACAAGGACGTTTTCGCGAAGATGTCCGAAGAGGATAAACGTCGGATTTACCTTTGGCTTGATGCCAATGCGCCCTATCATGGACGCGCCGAATAAGAAACTGTGTTCAACTCAACGCCGCATTCAAAACCAGCCCCAAGCGTAAGCGCTCGCTGTACCACACATTTTTTTATCCACTGTATTCGTCAAAAAACTCCGGTCACTCACAGAAACCTTATTTTTTGGGAAAACAACCTCAGTAGCCACGGACGCTCCCTTTTCACAAACCTTATTACCTTATTCCAAGGGCGTGAATAAGGTAATAAGGTCTGATTTCCTGTCGAATTTAGGCTACTGAGGTTGTTTTGTCAAACAAAATAAGGTGAAAATAAGGTTTTCCAGATCTGTCCGACGACTTGTGTGGTACAACGAGAGCGTCAGTGCGGGGTGATTCGGCCTGCAACTGCGGCAGTAGTTTTGACGCTGTTTTCTATCGAATGTCAGGCGAGGAAATCTTTTCCTTCGATCAAAAGTTTCAGTCCCATGAGTTGCGCGATGTCGCGGAAGTTGTTCAGGTTGTCGCCGTAGAACATCACGCGATGCAGCAGCGTCATCATATCGGCTCCGAGGACACCTGCGCCCCATTTCTCGAACAGATCTCGGGCGGACGACGTTGTGACCTCGGTCACGACCTGCGTCCGGCAACCGCGGTCGTCGAAATCGCAAACTTCCCGCATGATACCGGTGGACACGAGCAGCGAATCGTTGTTCGCCAATTTGCACCAGGTCACTTCCCGGCCCAAGTCACGATCCATAAGAACTTTCAGCGACGCCCCGCGATTGTCGTCCCGATGGGAACGAATATCGTAAGGGAGCCGGTCCGCGGTCGGGCCGTCCATTTTCGTCGGACATACGCAGTGGGCGTGGATCACGGAATTTTTGGACAAATCCATCAGCGGATCAGTGATGAAGCCGGGACGCCCCATTGCGTACAGATACATGAGCATCGTCAGGGAAGAATCCATATCCGCTTCGCACGCGCCGACACCGCCGTCGTCGAGAATTCTCGCAAACCCGAGGCACGGATAGCCGAGAATATCGATCGGGATGCCGCCGAGACATTTCATCGTCAGTCCGCGCGCCTGATGATCGATCATCAATTTTTTCATCGCGAAATACGTTTTACACGATTTGATGATTTCCTCCCTGGTCGGTTCGTTGATGTTGCGGGCCGGTTTGATCCAGTATTCTTCGGCTTCCGCGACGGCCATGTCCTCGGGAATCGAGGCGTGAACGGCGACGAATTCGTCCGGCGTCACCTGAATCACTTCAGTCCCGAATTTCTCTTTGACCTTGGCGAAGTCACATGCCGCAGCGGTTCCGGCGGCGCAGCCGGGGTGTCCGACGAGGATCAGCTTCGACTGCTTCATGCGCACCGGCACCCTCAAAATCGAAACGAGTCGTTCGACTTCGTCCAAGTCCCGGGAAGGGGACATGATGATTTTCGCGCCCGCTCGCTGCATGGCCGGGACGTACATCCAATCGTGTCCGCTGAACGGCTGCGAAAAAATCGCAACCGGCAGTCCCGACGAAGCGAACGTCGCAAAGGGCGCGGCGTTCCCGAAGGCGAGATGGACGACCAGAACGGCGTCCGCGTTTTTCTCCGCGATCTTCGGCAACACTTGCTCCGCGCTCGGAACGTCGTTGGTGATCAACTCTCCGCCGACGAAGGAAACGTCGCCGAGTTTCTTTTCAATCGCGTCGAGTCGAGGTTGAAATACGGTGCGGATTTCGCCCGGCCCGTCGAATTCCGGTTTCGGCCACGCACCACCGGTTCCGAGGTAGACGACGTAAATTTTGACCGGGGAATGTTTGACCCAGGGATGGTCCTGCATTGCCTCGGGCGAAGCGTTCGAAGCGGCCCGGACTTGTCCGACCGTCAAAGCGGCCGCGAGAGCCCCGCTTGTCCCCAAAAACGTCCGCCGTGTAACACCACTGCATGCTTCACACATTGTAGATTCTCCTTCGTGTCGGTTGAGAAAGATTTGACGAAAAACAAGATTGTACAAGAGTATTCGAGTATAACAGAACACGGGAGCGATTGCATCATGCGTCAAAAGAAGTACATTGGGCAGGGTATTGTGCATCGACGCAAAGAGCCGGGGACGAAGGTGGTACTCCGCCATCGTCCCCGGGTGATCGGCGAATAATTCCTTGTAAAGTACCATTGGCTGTTCCGCAAGTTGCGCTGCGCTACACCTGCGGCTCTTTAACAGAAGTCATAAATATGCAGCGATATTGGTTTATTATTCTAATCTGTGTTTCGATTGCGCGAGGGCTTCCCGCGGCGCAGATTTCCGGCGGGTTTGTTTCGCCGATCTTTCAACAGTCCCTCGGGTTGCAGACGTTCGACGTCGATCTGGAAGGCTGGGTCGCGGAAACCCGGGCTCGGCTCAAGTTGGTCAATCAGGCGCTCACCGTCGAAGCGGCGGATCGGGATCCGGCGTTTTACCACCTTTTCGACACCCCATGCACACAGTTGCGGCTTCGGATGAAAGTCAAAACCCGGGACGAAGCCGTTTGTGAAATCTTTTGGCTGACCCAGGAAATCCCGCAACGGGATCCGTTGCACAGCGTCAAATTGACGTTCCAGACGGACGATCTTTGGCATGAATACGAAATGATCCTGCCGGTTACGGGACATTTGACCTGTTTGTCGTTCAAGATAACCGCTCCAACCGGGTCCTGGTCGTTCGACGACATCGAATTGATCGCCCAGATTCCCTTTCCGCTTCTGGTCAAAGACGCGATTCGGGAAGGGGATACGATGAAATATACCATCGCAAATTCTTCGCTCAAACCGGTTTCTTTCACCGAAGGTTCGACGACCGGCGAAAAGAATCTGCCGTCCAAAGGGTCGATGGAACTGACGCTCCCGATCCGGAATTACGGGGCGCTGGAATTGGCCGACCTGAAATTGATTATTCCCGGGTTTCCGGAAGTCAACCATCCGATGTACTTCTACAATCCGGAGGTGAAAACCGATTGGCTCAAGCGTCCGATTTCGTCCGGAACGGCGAATGTTCCCGACCGGGTTCTGGAAATCTCGCCCGATGCCCGCATTGCCCGAATCGTGCAGCCGCCCCAAACCGGCGAAACGGAACCGCGGATGCTCG
>JAVBTU010000115.1:0-4511 GCA_031556015.1 Thermoguttaceae bacterium | reverse complement strand
CAACTATTTTGTTCGCAAAAAACCGGGCGGGGAAAAACTGAAACTTAAAAAGTATTGCCCAAGGCTCCGGAAACATACGATTCACAAAGAAAAAAAGAAAAAATCAGAGCGGCCTTCCGCTTTTCATCTTATGTCGAAACGCTGGAAAATTCGCCCCTTCGATTCGGAACATGTTCGTTCCCTGGAAAAGGCGGTGGGAATTCCGGCGATCCTCGCGCAGCTTTTTTTCGGTCGAGGGATCACCGATCCGCAAACCGTTCGGGATTTCATGAATCCCAAGCTTTCTTCGCTGCGCTCACCGCAGGATTTGCCCGGCTGCGCTGAAACCGCCCGGCGGCTCCTTGATGCGGTTCACTCGAAAAAACAGATCACGGTCTACGGCGACTACGACGTCGACGGAATGACCGGGACCGCAATCCTCACGAAAGCAGTCCGGATTCTCGGTGGAAACGCGAATTATTACATTCCCAGTCGTCTTGACGAAGGGTACGGACTGAGCAACGACGCCCTGCGAACCCTTGCGGAAGAAGGAACGCAGCTTCTGATTACCGTCGATTGCGGCATTTCTTCCTGCAAAGAAGCCGAAACAGCCAAGGAACTCGGCGTGGAATTGTTGATCACCGACCATCACACCCCCGGTCCGGAGCTTCCGGAAGCGGCGGCGATCGCGCATCCGCAACTTCTTCGGTACGCCGATGCTTACCATTCCGCGCACTCGGAACTCATCCGCAAACTTCGCGAAGAGCGTCAAGCCGACCCGACGCTCGAAGAACCGGTCGCGTATCCGTTTTTCGGGCTCAGCGGCGCGATGGTCGCTTTGAAAGTCGCTTGGTCTTTGGGGCAATTGGCTTCGGGCGAACAGAAAGTCTCTCCGCGGTATCGCGATTACCTCGTGGAAGCGGTTGCTTTGGCGACGCTCGGGACGATTGCCGACGTTGTTCCGCTGGTCGACGAAAACCGGTACTTGGTCCGACACGGCTTGGAATCGGCGATTCCCGACCACTCGCCGCTGGGAATCCGCGAACTGATCCGAGTCGCCGGGATCAAAATGGACAAACCGCTTGCCAGTGAAACGGTCGGATTCCAGTTGACCCCGCGACTGAACGCCGTGGGACGCTTGGGGCAAGCGCGTCTTGGGATCGAGCTTTTGCTCACGACCGATCCGGCCCGGGCCAAGGAGCTTGCCGAATATATTCACAATCTCAACGACGACCGCCAAAAGCTGGAACGGGGAATTCTCAAAGAAGCGTCGAAGCAGATTACGGAACTTTATTCGCCCGACGACGCGGCGTTTGTTTTAGCGTCGACCGATTGGCATTCCGGCGTGATCGGAATTGTCGCGGGCCGGCTTGCCGATCAGTACAACCGTCCGGTAATCATGATCTCCCGGGACAAAATGGGACTCAAGCCGGCAACCGGTTCGGCACGCGGAATCGCCGACTTTAATCTTTACGATGCTTTGGAGGCATGTCAGGACCATCTGGTCCGGTTCGGCGGACACGCATCGGCAGCCGGGCTGGGCGTCATGGATGCGAACATCGGCGCGTTTCGGGAAGCGTTCGTCGATTACGCGACAAGAACCATTTCTCCGGAAATGCGGACGGCGGAACTGCTTATCGACGCCGAATATCCGTTTAGCGCCTTTACGCATCAAACGGTCTCGCAAATCGAGCAAATGGCCCCGTTCGGCTGTGAGAACCGGCGTCCGATCCTTTGTACGACCAAGGTTTATCTCATGGAACCGCCGAAAACGATGGGTGCGGACAACCGGCATTTTTCCGCGATTTTCCTTCAGGACGGCATCTCGTTTCGTGCCGTTGCGTTCACGCGTGGAGCATGGGTCGAACAAATGTCGCCGCACGGCAGCGGGCCGTTCGACATTGCGTTTCACGTCGTAATCAACACATTTGCCGGGCGCAGCAAAGTCGAACTACAACTCCAGGATTGGCGCCCCTCGGAATAGATACCTAACGAAAGGATTGTAAAAAGTGTTCAGCGCGATTACCAACCTCGGTTCGATGATCAAAAAGATGCATCAAATCGGCGGTAAAGTCAAAGAAATGAACGACAAATGCCGGGAAATCCGAGCGGTCGGAACCGCCGGAGCCGGATTGGTCAAAATCGAAGTCAACGGTTTGTGCGAGATGCTCAATTGCACGATCGATCCGGCGGTCTTTGCCCAAGGAGATGCCGAGTTGCTTGAGGACTTGATTATCACGGCAATGAACGAGGCGATGGACCAAGCGAAGGAAAAGCATTCGGACATGATGCGAGCCGTTGCCGGGAGCGTCGACATTCCCGAGCTGGAGGGTTTGAAAGACATGCTCGGTCAAATCGACGACGAGAATCCTTCATGAAGCGATGATTTCCGTCCAGTCGCTCACGAAAATCTATACCGATGGTTCGGATACGCCGTTCCGGGCCGTCGATTCGGTTTCTTTTTCCGTTCAACCGGGCGAAATTTTCGGCCTGCTCGGGCCCAACGGAGCCGGAAAAACAACGACGCTGCGCATTCTCAGCACCGTCTTGCAGCCGAGCGAAGGGACCGCCCTGATCGACGGGTTTGATACCGTTTTACGGCCGGAAGAAGTGCGACGCCGGATCGGTTTCATGTCGGCGAACACCTCGGTTTACGATCGAATGACCGGCTGGGAAATGGTCGAGCATTTCGGACGGCTTTACGGGCTGGACGAAAAAACGCTCCACGATCGTTTGGAATACTTGTTTGAGCGGCTCCAAATGGAGGAAGTCCGCAACCGATTCGGCGAAAAAATGTCGACCGGAATGAAACAGAAGGTTTCCATTGCCCGAACCCTGATTCACGAGCCGCCGGTTTTGATTTTCGACGAGCCGACCGCCGGGCTCGACGTACTGGTCGCAAGATCGCTTCTTCAAACGATTCAGGAGCTGCGGGAACAGGGAAAGTGCATCATTTTTTCGACGCACATCATGCGGGAAGTCGAGAAACTCTGCGACCGGGTCGCGATCATGAACCGCGGTCGCATTCTCGCCGAAGGTTCGCTGGAAGAACTCCGGGAACGGTATCATCAAGCCGATCTTGAAGAACTGTTTTTTTCTCTGATGAGCAAAACAGAACAGGAAGCGTAAGGCGAGCGTTAAAGAATATTTCAACGCTTGCTTACGCTTCCCGCTCTGTTGAATTACGATTTATCGCCTTAATTCGACCAAAACTGGTTGCCGGTCATGTGAGCGAGGCTGGAGCGTTTTTGGCTCAGCTCTTCGTCCAGCTTCGTCGACTCGATTTTGGACCACGGGTTGATTTCCACGCCGCCGCAACCGACGACCGCGCCGCCCGCCTTCTTTTCGATCACGCCGATGCTTCGGACCTGTTTCGGAACGTCATACCGCGGAAGTTCGATCGCAACCCGATCCATGAGCATATTCACTTTGCAATCGGTTCGCTTGAGGAGATTTTCCTTATAAATCAACGCAACCGCAACGGACATTTCCATGCAATTTTTCAGGTCGGCGAAAACGGAATCCTTGTTGCACAGGTCGGAGTAATTCTTCGTCAGTTTCTCCGCCCAGCGGGTCGCCGCCGGCTCGGAGGTTCCGGTCGCGATACGACGGCCCTGCACGTCGGCGTAGTCGGACTCGGTCAGGACTTTCACTTTCGACTGGCTCAAGTCCCAAGTCAGCCGGTCCACATCATGCGTGATCGTTCCATATTCCGGAGTCAACCAGAATCGCGGACTCAAGGAAGTATTCGTGCGGAGCGTAATCATGGACAAATAGCTCGAAAATCCTTTCGGAGCCCCGGGGACGCCGAGTCCGATCTGTTTGAGTTTGTAGTCGGCGGCGGTCATGACCCGGGCAATCCGGCAGTCGTCCGGCAAACCTTTGAGAACCACTTCGTTCATCCCGAACGCCAGTTCGAGTTCGCGTCGATATTCCTGAACACTACTGCTCCGATTCTGCTTCACCCGGGCCACGCGGGCCATTGCTTCCTGAGTCGGGTCGATAGAGCAGGTCATCACGACCGGTCGCGAATTGTTGCTCCAAAGCCGCATCAGAGTAATCAAGTCTTCCAGCAGAAGGATCGGTTTGCCGGTCTTCGCACCGACCAGGCAGCCGGTTTGGTCGTATTTCCATCCTTCGGCGGGCCCGACCAAGAGGATGTCGTTCTCTTCCGGAACCGCGACGACGTTCTGGATGGAGGTCAAGCCGCCGAGATACAGCACTTCGTCCGGCAAGACGACCCCTTCTTTTGAGCAGGTTTCGAGAACTTCGTTCAGTTTTTTCAACGAGATTTTCCGCAACGCCGTCGGTTGAGTCAATTCATCGGGAATCGCCTTGAGGTGTTGCTTCAAAACGTCGCTTCGTTGCCGTAGTTCCCGCATCGGTGCGTTGGCGAGAACTCCCCTTCCATCGATCGAAACCCCGCCGATCGCCTGCTGGTAGATCGTCCCGGCCGAGGAGATGACCTGCGTTCCGCTGTCGTTGTTATTGTTGTTGGTATTATTGTTATTGTTGTTGTTAGTATTATTGTT
>JAVBTU010000420.1:0-8456 GCA_031556015.1 Thermoguttaceae bacterium | reverse complement strand
GTCAACTTCGACTCTTCCGGGCGGCGCTCTTTCGGGACCGTGATTTCCAGAGCGGCGGACGTTTCCTCCGGTTTGAGAAATCCGCTTTGGGCTTCCTGCTTGAGCATTCCGTGCACGTAAACGGGGATCGTGTTTTCGACGGCGTCGGATTCCTCGTCGGTCAGCGCTTTCATCCGGATCACGGCGTCACCAACCGCGACGGCGTCAACGAGCCAATCGACCCGGGCTTCTCCGCCGGCGGGGACGGTCACGGTCTGGAGCGTGGGCGCCTCGCCCGCGATTTGGAGCGTAGGGGCCTCGCTTGCATTTTGTACGGGCGGGGCGCCCATACTCCCCAGTTCCAGCGACATCTGCACGTTTTTCTCCGTCTTGAGATAATTGTGCACGTTCGCCGTGAAGAGAACCTGATCCTTTTGCACGAGAAATCGCGGCGTCTGCATCCGGACGATCAGGTCTTTGCGCGTGATCACTTCCGAGGAGCCGTATCCGACTTTCGTGCCGTGCCCCATCGCCCAGACGTTGATCTTCCACGTCGTGAGATTGTCCGGCATCGCCAGTTCGATTTCCGCGACACCGTCTTTGTCCGTCTCCAAAGCGCCGACCCAAAGGGCGGTGTCGGCGAACTCTTTGCGAATCGTCGCTTCGACGAGAGGAGTCTCATTTTTCAGTGAGTCCAGCTTCTTGGGTTGTTCGTGAAGTACGAACCTGCCGCCCATGCCGCCCATTCCCATCGCACTCATCGGCGCGGCTCTCATCATCGCGTTTTCAGTCGGTAACGCCACGGCGCCGTAAACGGGGCCGCTTGCATCCGCATCGACGGCGAAAGCCATCGCGGCTTCTTCCACAACTTCGCCGTCGTCTTCCCCGATTTCGTCCGCGACACTTGAGCCGAAAACGCCGAGGTATTCCAGTGTCGGCCTGTCCGGATAAGTGAAGTTGCGGAAGTATTTTTGCAGGGAACTCATCGTGTTCGGATAATGACTCCGCCGCCATTTCCAGAAGAACTCCTTGATATCACCGACATTGGAGCCTCCGGAGATGTATTCGACCGACTTGTCGTAAATGCTCACGACCGTCTGCCCGACGATCGGCTTGCCGTTTTGATCGGTCACGACCAGCTTCGCTTTCGCTTTTTCGCCCGGCTTGTACGTTTCGGCGGACGGCGTCACGTCGACGTTGACGATCCGCTTTTCCGGCGGGACGACGAGTTCCTTCATTTCGGTGTACACTTCGCCGCCGCTGACGCAGACCGCTTCGACGAAGAAGTTCGGCATGTCTTTTTGCAGCACCGGGATTTTGATCGACGTGCTTTTGCCGTGCAATTTCAACAGTTGCGGCGGCTGGTAGACACCATTGGCCGGTTTGGCAAACAACAATACGGTCGCGTCGGGCCGGTTCGTGTTGATGCGCAGTTCGACCTCTTCGCCGGGAGCGTACTCCTCTTTGCCTGGTATCAATTCGAGCTGGTTGAACGTGAATGAACCAGTTCCGGCTTGCGCGGGGCCGTAGACGTTGAAGATGTAGGCGCCCTCCACGGGGGGGGCGTCGGGCGCGGAGTACCGGCTAAAAAGGGCGGTGATGCGGTATTGACCGGGGGTGGCGGCATTCAATGCCAGCGATGCGGTCCCTGTGTCGTCAAATTTTATCGCGGTGCTGTGCACCTCGGTTTCGGCCGGCGCTTTGCCTTGGGTGTACGTGATTTTGTACACTTTAACCGTTGCGTCGCCTGCGACCGGTTTGCCGTCGAGTCGCCGGGTTTGGAAATGGGCGTTGATCTGCTGGTTCGGTTCGTAATAGCCGCGATCGACCCAGGTGTACACTTTCAGCGGCTCCTTGGCGACCAAAACGGTCCCGGTCCCGACGATCGTGCGGCGCGACTGGTCGACGACTTCGGCGGTGATCGTGTATTTCTGGTCGTCGTTCGGATAAAGCTCCTTCGTGAACGCGGTATCAAACTTCACGTCGACCGTTCCGTCGGGATTGATCGGAACCTCTTTTTCGAGTACGATTTCCGGTCGCTCGAACGAGCGGTGATGGAACCACGTCGGAACCGGCCGCGCACAGCCCCACTTGCTCCAGCCGGGATACCAGTCGTAATCGTACGCGAACCACCAGTATCCTTCGCCGTAGAACCAATCCCAGGGCCGGACCGGAAACCAGGTCGCGTCGTGTTTTTCGCGGACGACTTTGTACTTGACGGTCGCGCTTGCGACCGGGCTGCCGAAGTAGTAGTTCGCTTTGATTTTCGCGGTGATCGGTTCGCCGAGCGCGACCGGTTCGGTCGGCGCTTCGACGGACACTTCGTATTCCGGCTTTTTGTACTCTTCGACGCGGAGCGAGCCGTGTCCGTAGTATTGCGATTGTTCGTAGGTTCCATCCGGCAGTTGCGGCCCCGGCTTGAAAACGCTGAATCCGTACACTCCGAGCATCGCGTCGGCCGGGAGTGCGAGTTCGCCGACCAAACCGCCGTAAGCGTCGAGCGTGTACAGTTTTTGTTCGATTCGTTCTCCGCGCGGGGAATTGATTTCGACGACGACTTCCTTGCCCGCGAAATCGGACACGTTTTCCGGGGCGTCATATTTCGCGGTCCCGCCCCAGAACTTGAACTGGGCCGTGTCTTTCGGCCGGTAAACGGGACGGTCGGAAATGAAAAACGCCTTGACTTCGTTGTACTGTTGATCGTATTCCGGCGAATACCAGACGTTGTCGAATCCGAGATACGCGAACCGACCCGGTTTGTTGCCTTGCGCGGGAGTCGTTGCGGTAATCAACCACTGGAGCTGCTGCGTGATCCGGTTTTCGCCGAGGATCAGTTGCCCGCTTTCGTTCGATTTTTCGACGATCTCCTTGATTTCGTAATCGAGCCGGGTGTTTGACCGGCTCGTCGTTCGTCCGCCGGGAATGTTCGCCCGGGCCTGGTATCCGAAGAACTCGACGTTCGCATTCGGAACCGGAGCCCCGGTTTCGGCGTCGGCGAAATAATAAAAGAGCGCGTTATCAAGCTGCTTGCGAACGATTCCCGTATCCGAAAGCCAAACGACGATGAAGTCGGTGTTCCCGTCCTCCATTTCCGCTTTGACCAGATACGCACCTGACGCCGTGATCGGCACGGTAATCGTCGTGCGGCGGTCGAAATGGTTCTCCGCCGGCTCCAGCGGCGTCACCCAGCGGGCGACTTCCCGACCGAGGTATTTCGCGTTCTGCTTCGGATTGGCGACCAGCTCGTATCCGATCCGATCGACGTTCAATTTTTGCCAGTCGGGTCGGGCCGGTTTCGACTTGATGTACGCTTTCACATCGGCCAGGAGCTGCGGTATCAAAATCTCATGGGCCGTGAGTTTGACCGACTTTCCGTTGCGGTACAAATATTGCAAGTCCGGCCCTTTTCCAGCGGCTTTCGACCGCGTCGGCTCGAACCGTCCCCAGTTTTTCACGATTTGATCGTATTGATGTTTTCGGTACTCCTTGCGTTCATCCAGCGGATAATCCTGGAGCAAACGGTTCCAATACTCCGCCGCTTTCGGGTATTGACGCCGGTTTTCGTAAATACCCGCCAACTGCTCAATGGCTTCGGCTTTTTCGTCTTTCGTTCCGGATTCGACGATCTGTTGACAGAGTTTGATATAATCCCAGTCGTCCGGCAGTTCGAGCCGTTTGACACCATCGGCGAGTTTCGCGATCGTTTCGTTGTCCTTGAGCGTATGCAAGCTCCAGGTTTGCGAATCTTGTTTCGTTCGCTCTTTCCGAAAAAAGAAACCATATTCCTGCATCGTTTCGACGCCGAACTGGGAAATCGAAAAACTCGCCCGTTCCGCGAGCGTTTTGGCCTGATACCCCTGCGAATCGTTTTCGACAGCCTGATCGAGACACCATCTCCAGCGCTCACCGTCGTTTTTCGCGTCCGTAAACGATTTCGGGGAGTTGTAGTAGATCGGATTTCCGTCGGCGTCGACCGGGGCATTAGACTGGGAAGTCCGCGACCATCGTTGTTTTTCGTAATCGGGAAGAGCCGACAAATCCGTAGAATTTTGCAGCATCCAAGCGGATCGGTTGTCGCGTCCGGACATCCACACTTCGGCAAAATCGAAAAAGAATTCCGCGACTTCCGACTTATTGTTGTCGTCGACGGCAAGGTCCGACGCTTTTTGCATGAGCTGGAGGGCACGAACCCGGTCGCGCTGTTCGGCGTTGGCGTAATCTCCGCCCCGCCGGGGGCCACGCTCGAATTTTCCATCAATGATCGTTCCGTAGTGAGTGTTGTTGATAAGGGAATTCGCCGCCGCTTGGAGCAGTTGCCAATTTTTCTCGTGGGTTTTGATCACTTCTTCCCGATAGTCGTCGATTTCACTGATCCGGTTCAGGTGCGAGAAACACTGAATCGCCAGATCGAGCGCGGGCCCGACTTCTTTCGGATCGGCGTCGGCTTTGAGCGTCCAGGGCTGGAGAATGTCGATCGCTTCCTTGAAGAGTCCCTGGTCGAAAAGTTTTTGGCAATCGGCGAGCGGGTGGTTCATGTCGATATTCTGGGGTACGGTCGCGGCGGGCCGACGGACTTGCGGCGTCCGAACCTGCGCCCAAAGCGCAACGGACGACAAAGCCAAAAAGAGCACGATTAACGGTGAGATTCGTTTCATGGGGGTGTGAACATGGTTGGAGAAGGGAGGTGGAAGGGGTAGAAGGGAATAAGGGTAGAAGGTAGGAAGGGGGAAGGGAATAACGGGGGAATTACGCTCGCTTACGCTTCCCGCTCTGTTTTTACCTTCCCTTCCACCCTTCCACCTTTCCACCTTCCTCAATTACAGACGATCTCGCTCCCTGAATAGTTCTCGGAAATTTTTTTCAAATTTTATTTGGCAGACGGCAAAAGCTGACCTATTGTAGATCAGTGGATATTCCCGTTAGCGCCGGGGCTTGCCCCGGGCTGGCCCGTATTTGGGTTTCATTTATTTGAATTTATTCCGAAACTCCAGCCCCGGGTCAACCCCCGGCGCTAACGAGAAACAGACGAATTACTCATACAACCCGAACCTTTTGCCGATAAATAACGATGAACGCGATTTTTCCCATTGTAATGGGAAATTCGAGAAAATCAATCAAGTGAAGTTTAAGACTTAATGAGTTTAGCCGCCCCCCTCCCTATGGAAAACGGACTATTTCAGGATGATTCGTCCACCGGCCTGCTTTTGGGCCAACCGCTGCCAGCGCAAAGGCGACCTGCCCGCGCGTTTCATTTGCCGGAGCAGATTCATAAAGCGAACCTCCGATTTCAGGAAGGGCTCGCTCTGAAAGAAAAGAATCAAAAGGAAGAAGCCGCGGAATGTTTCGCTGAAGCGGCGGTCCTCGCTCCGTCGAATACGGAATATCTGCTCGTTCTCGGGCAGTTGGAATTCGAGCTCGGACATCTGCCCGAAGCGGCCCTTTGCTTTGGAAAATTGACCCGGCTCGATTCGCAAAACGCGTCCGCCTGGTTGACGCTCGGCTTCATCCAGTTTCGGCTTGAGCAGTATTCGGACGCGATCGTTTCGCTTGCCGAAGCGGTATACCTCGATCCCGCCTCGGCGGATGGGACCTATTACCTCGCCGAATCGCTCCGAACCGTCGGGCGGTATGAAGAGTCGATTCCGCTGTATCAACGGCTCCTTCCCGTTGGTTCGCAACGTCCGCACGGGGTCTACGGATACGCTCTTTCACTTCTTGCGCTCGGTCGGCTGGAAGAAGGTTGGGACGCGTTCGAGTTCCGAATGATCAGCAAAATCGGGACTTGGCAACAGCACGGGCTGCTCAACTGGGACGGGACCGCCGACAAGGGGAAAACGGTTCTCGCCTATTCGGAAGAAGGGTTCGCGGCGGACATCATGTTCGCGTCCTGCCTTTCGGACCTCGCACAATCGGTCGGCCGCTGCGTTGTGGAATGCGACGAAACGCTCCACTCCCTGTTTGCCCGCTCTTTCCCGGAAATTACGTTTTCGCCGCTTTCCACGGAGCCGCTGGTCGGTTCGGACGGATTGGAAGACCCGATGTTCGAAACGAAATACGACCCGCAATCGCGGCATCCGCTTTCCGAAGCCGGAATCGACGAACAGGTCGCTTTCGGCAGTTTACCGAGATTCTTCCGCAAGGATGTAAACGCGTTTCCGAAAACGGACTCGTTTCTTTCCGCCGACCCGGCAATCTCGGCAAAATGGGGGGAAAAACTGGCGAAACCCGACTCGCTTCCGAAAGTCGGCGTGCTTTGGCAGGGGACTTTCACCAGCGAAACCGACGCTCAGCGCACGATTCCGGTCGATTTGTTCCGCACGCTTCTTTCCAAGGAAAGCGCCCATTGGATTTCGCTCCAACACGGCTCCCGACAGTCGGACGTTCGAACCATTCGGTCCGATTGGCGGGTCAAAATGGAGGAATACCCGGAAGTTCTCAAGTACGGCGAAACGGAAGAGCTTGCCGGGTTGCTTTCGAATCTGGACCTTCTGATTTCACCGCCGGGTTACGTTGCCAACCTTGCGGCGGCGCTCGGGATTCCGACTTGGCTGATCGTTCCGTATCCGATCGATTGGCGCTGGACGCTCCAGGACGAAACGAGCCCATGGTTTCCGAAGATGCGGCTGTTCAAACAGCACGGCGACGAATCACTCCAAAACGTACTGCTTCGGGTTCGACACGAATTCGAGCGGGTGTTTTGAAAAATGGCTCCGTTAGCGCCGTGGGCTTGCCCCGGGTTGGACTGTGTGAGCGGCTTTATTCGGGAGTCGTGCGCTCGAACTTATCGTTTCACATCACAAACGCGGGGCAAGCCCCGCCGCAAACGAAGTACCTGAACCTCTTTTCAACCCTTCCCCGGCAAAAATTCGCCGTTATACTTACGGCGTTAGTAGGGGCATGTTTTAGGGAATTTCTTTCATGTCGGGGAGCAGCGGACAATCCAGTCATCAAATTCGAACCCGCTCCGAGCGGGTCGCTTCCGCCGTTTCCATTCGCGGGACGCTGGGAAAGACGTTCGACTTGATCCGCCAGGATTTGCGTTTTTCTCTGATCTTGTCGATGCTCTTGATGAATTTCCTCATCTGCCTGATCATCGAAGCGTGGAAACCGCCGTTTCCCTATCGACTTCACGACGTTCCGAAGCGCCCGATCGTTTGCCAAACACCGTTTCGAGTCAGTAATCCCGAAGGAACGAGAAATGAAATCGAACGCGTCCGATTGTCCACGGTTCCGTACTATTCACTCGATCCGAACGCTTTGCTCCCGGTTCGCGAGTCCCTGATCAATGTCGTAACCGGCCTGATCCAGAAAGAGAGCGTCGAAGAGGTTTCCGATCCGGGCAATATCAGCGATTTTTTTCCACAGCCGGCCGGCTCTTCCACTGAACAGGCCGCCGCTCAGTTCAAAACGTTTTTTGAAGCTCTCAAACGGGATTATCAAGGGGATAATCTGCCGCTCTTTCAAAAATCGCTCAAGCGGGCAATGTTGCCGCTGGAGCAAACCGGATTTCTTCGCGAGCCGCCGCCGAGAACCTCGTTGCGGTTTTCCAGGGGGCAAATCAACGTTCCAATGCCGGACGGAAAATATCAGGAATTCTACGTCAATGAAGTCCTCTTAGGGGACGGTTTGCGATTGAAAACCCCTTTGGATGCGGAGTTTCCCCGGGAAATCGCGGTGCCGCTTTTCAATTGGCTTTTTCCCAAAATCCGGGCGCTTCCCAGTTCGTTGACCCTGGACACCGCGAAAACCGACCAGGAAGTCGAAAAGGCGGTCGCCGCCGTCGAGCCTGTTTTCACGGAGTTTTCCCGGGAAAGTATCATTGCACCGGCGGAAAAGGAAATTACGCCGCAGGTCCTCTCGAATTTACAGACGGAATACGGCAAAGAAATTGCCGCCCTCTCGTATTCCAATCGCGCGACTCGGTTTCTCAGCGTCTACTTTACGCTTGTCATTGCACATTTTCTCGGTTGGGTGTTCACTTACCGCCGGGAACGCCGCAAGCCGAAGTCGTTCCTAACCGCGATGCTGCTGCTCGGTTCGATGCTCGCAACCGTCGGGATCGGGAAATTTCTGATCAGCATTTCCGGACAGGGCAATCTCGACCTTCTGCCGCTGCTGATTTTCGCCCAGAGTATCGCGATCATGTTTTCCTGGGAATTATCCATGATTCTCTCGCTCAATATCGCGCTCGCTCTGGTCTTGGCGGAAGGGACCCGACTCGCGACGCTGCTCGTGCTTTTCGGAACCACGGTCGTCGTGATCGAACAACTTGGACGGCTTCGCAGCCGGAGTAAGTTGGTTATCGTCGGTCTCATCGCGGGTATCGTCAGTTTCGCGATCACGGTCACTGCCGGAGTATTGGACGGACGACTCATCGGGACAGCCCTGTGGACCGAAGCGTTGCTCAACGGCGTGTGGACGCTCTTGGCCGGCGTCGCCATGACCGGGTTGTTGCCGTTTATCGAACGGCCGTTCGG
>JAVBTU010000442.1:0-4061 GCA_031556015.1 Thermoguttaceae bacterium | reverse complement strand
TCTTCGATCGAGTCCGGTTTCCTGATCGCGAGTGGTTTCGGTTGCGCTGTTGCGGCGTTTTCCACGACGGGCACCTGTCGTCGGGCTTGCATGATCTTGCCCGGCGCATCCCGTCGGACGACCGCTTGAACGATCCGGTTCGGTTTCGTTTCGAATTGCGGCGGAACCGGAGCCGGCTGACGCCGTGAGGTCGGAGCCGAGGCAGGTAATGGAGCCGAAGGGGGAGCGGAAAGCGGATTAAACGTATCCCTGGACGGTTGCGGCGCTTCGTCAAGGATTTCCGGCTCCGGCTCCGGTTCCGACTTCGGCTCCGATCCGCGTTCCGGCTGCGGCAGGGCGGGTCTACGGGGAGCGGTCGAACGAATTTCAAACGGCGAATCGGTCATGAAAAGTTGTTTTTCCAGCCCGATCGCTTGCGCTCGCAGTTGACGCCCTTCTTCCATGAGGAGTTGGGCGCAGAGGAATTCCTGGTACGCTTCCATTTCGTCCAGCGGCGGAACCTGGTCGAACACCCGATTCGCTTCGTCGAGCCGGCCGAGTTTGAGCAGGATATTGGCGCGCAAAAGTTTCGCCTGATACATCTCCGTTTGCGTGAGCGTTTCGTCGGCGAGAAGGAGGTCGCAATGCTTGAGCGCCAAATTGTAATCGGGCTCTTCGCTCCGCAAAATCGCGTGGATCAACAGACGATTGGAGTTCTTGTTGTCCTGTTGCGGACGTCCCTCGGCTTCCTGCAGAATTTCAATCGCCTGCGGAATACTGTCGGACAAATAAAGCGCCTTGCCGTAGGCGAGTAAACCTTGCGTTTTGTATTTCAAAGGAAAACCGAGAGTGTACGCTTCCTTGAGGTGGTTGGCCGCCGCGAGGTAATACGAATCCTTTTCTGAAATGTTGGACGGTTCGTAAAGCGCCAGCAGTGAGCGACCGAGGATGTAGGACGCGACGGCGATCTTTTCCGTTTCGGTTTCTTTCGCATACCTCAATACCGATTCGGCTCGAATTTGAGCTTGCGCATACGCCCCGTAATCGAACGCCTGAACGGCCTGTTCGAGCGTCGGTCGATTGCGAACGGAAATAATCCGCCAAACGACGAGTCCGCAAAATAAGAGAAACAAAAACGCGACGCAACCGACGAGAATCAGAGCTTTCGTTTGATTCTCTTCGGCCCAGCTTTTGATTTGCGCAAACCGCTCTCGCAGCCCGGGGCGCCCCTGCCCTTCGCCTTCTTCACCATCTTCCCCGCGACGCGTCCGCTGAGGAAGATCGTCTTCGTCGTCTACGCCCTTCTTAGCCAAATTACTAATTACGAATTACGAATTGAATAAAACAGAGCGGGAAGCGAAAGCGAGCGCAAACGGTCGTCTGTCCTCCTACACTCTACCACGGATTTTCCATCATATTTACGATTTGCTCCGCCATGCGGTCGATCGCTTTTTGTTGAGCCAGAACAGTGGAATCACCCATTTCCGGGACCATCTCCCAACTTGTCGTGATTCCTTCGCTGGTCATTCCCCAGGGAATCGGCTCGGAGCGCCGAATTTCATTGCCGCGGCGATCGACCCAAACGACTTCGACGGATTGGGAAATCTGTTTTTGACGAACGTCGTTGTACTTGTTCTTCGTCATCACCGCCTGCGATTCGGAAACCAGCCGCCCGGAAAGCACGCTGTCCGCCGAAGGTCGCCCAACGACTTTGTACGGCGTCCGCTGTTCGATCCGCTTGCATACCGCTTCGGTCAACCGCTCGGCCAAATTCCGTCGAAATGAATCCGATTCGAACATCGGCACGTAAACCGTCTTGACTCCGTCGTTGTAAAGCGAGTACGTTCCGACCCGATACCCGGCGCAGCCGGTCGGCAACAGTAAAGCGACAAGCCCGACAATCAAAAATAAATGACGCATGAGAGTGTGGGGAACAGGGGGTGAGTTAGGGAATTTTTCTCCGTGTCCCCTCTCTACTTGTTCGTTTTATCCCGATTGAACAGGCCGCCGACGACGCTATTGAAGAGACCTTCTTTTTTCACCGTGTCTTTTTGAGTTTCGGCGTCATGAACCAGTTGTTCGGATTCGAGGCGCGTGTCGGATTTTTGCGCGAGCCGACCGGATGTTCCGGGCCAGGTCATCGCATTCTTGAGCCATTTCAAATTATCATCCATATCTTCCAGATTCCGGATTTTGGCGTACCGTTGTTCCACTTCGGCGTAGTGGGGCGACGTCGGGAATTCCTGCAAGAGCCGTTCGTAGTTGTACCGGGCCGAGGAATACATCTTTTTCTTTTCGTAGTAAACCCCCGTCCCATAGAGGCGTTCCGCCTTCTGCGTGGTCAACGATTCCTTCAGGTCGAGAATCTTGTTTTTTTCTTCCCCCAGCTCGCCTCCATACTGCCGGAGCGTTTGATCCGCGAGTTTAGTCGCTTCTTCCAACGATTTCGAGTCGTACTCGGCCCCGACATACGCTTTGCTTCGCGCAAGAAGCTCCAGTTTTCGAGCGGGGATCACGTACTCGCTCCTCGCGTTGATGTCCGGCAGCGATGCGTAAAGCGTTGCGGCTTCCACGAACTGTGAATCGCCCTGGTTGATGCCGCGATTCATGTACGCTCCCGCCAACGCCATCAGGGCCTTGTCCCCGAACGGACCGGTCGGGTCGCTCGTGTAGATCGCTTCGTACGCTTTCTTCATGTTGCCGAACGTATCGAACATCGGGCGGGTTTTGTCCTGAAAATTGGCGAACGAAACCCCCTGATCGCAACGTTTCTCCCAGTACCGACCGATTCGAAACAGCCGCATCGTCGACGTGTCCATGTGCTTCGTACTGCGATGCTTCATGATCAGCTTTTCGTAATTTTTCGATGCGCCCGAGTATTTGTCCGAAAAATAATAGCATTCCCCCGCGAGAAAGAGGGCGTCCTCTTCCAGCACGGAATCGGGCCAACGGGCCGCGGCTTTCTCGAAAAACTTCGCTGCTTGTAAATTTTGTTCGATATTTTTGAAGTCGCGATTCTGCCGCATGATCGCGTATCCGCTTTGCATCGCTTCGGCGGCTTTACGCTCGTCGGGCCCCATACCCATCCAGTCGCGGATTTTCGTCGTAAATTTCGCCGGATCGAAATTCGACCAGTCGAAATTCTTGTCCGTGTCCTTTTCCCAGTCGTAAAGATCGACGATTTCTCTCGGCTTTTTCGTGATCGGATCGAACGGAATCGGTTGGTAATCTTCACTTTCTCCGCCGAGTCCGCGCGTCGAGGAAGATTCCCGGTACGCAAACGGGCCCAGCGGATGAGGCAGCGGGTCCAACCACGGCTTGTCCGGATTTTTTCTCGACGAATCGAGCATTTGGCGGTATTTTTCTTCCCGCTGAGCGTCTTTCGCTTTTTGATCCGCCTCGGCAAGCGAAGCGCCGGCGTTCGGTTCGATCCACTGCGCCGAATCGTCCCAACCGGCAACCGGATTGTTCCACGGATCGGCGGGATTGTACGAATTGTCGGGCGCCGGATATTGCGGCAAATTAGGATCCGGGGCAATCGGTTCGAACATTTCTCCCGTTGCCGTTCCGACCGATTGCACGGGGGCCGAACCTTGATTATTCGGAGCTTGGCCCCGAATTCGCTCCGGGGCGGGATCTTCCAAGTCGTCCAGCGTATTGTCGTGTTCGCCGGAATTTCGCGTGATTTTCGGTACGGAGATGCCGACCTTTCCCAGCGCGGACTTCGCGAACATACTGCAACCGCTTCCGCAAAGGAGCGAAACGACGCAAACGCACGACGCGAACAAAAGAGGTAATTGAAACTTACGTAACTCAAGCATCCTTGCCTCGGTAGGTCAAATGGGAAAATCTTCCGCGAAAAACGTCGATCATCCTGATACGACAGCGGAGAGTACCTATTTTCCCAATCCCGGTCAAGAGCAATTCCAAACAGAGCGGGAGCCAAAACAGAGCGGGAAGCGAAACAGAGCGGGAAGCCTAAGCGAGCGGTTAAATAAGAATAAATAAATGAGAAATGCGAAATGAGAAATGAGAAATGAGAAAGGAGAAATGAGAAACGAGAAATGAGAAATGCTCTCCCT
>JAVBTU010000164.1:0-4087 GCA_031556015.1 Thermoguttaceae bacterium | reverse complement strand
TATCAAGTGGCAAGCGTAAATACCAGCCAATTTCGTAAGGGTCTGAAAGTTCAGATCGAAGGGGATCCGTATATCATGATCGAGTGCCAGTTCGTCAAGCCGGGAAAAGGGCAGGCGCTCTACAAATGCAAACTTCGCAATCTGACCCGGAACACGGTGCTTGAGCGGACCTATAAAAGCGGCGACTCGCTCGAATCGGCCGACATCAACGAAATCGATGCGACCTATCTTTACCGGATGAGCGACGTCTTCACGTTCATGGACAGCGAATCGTTCGAGCAGTACGAACTCCAGGAAGCCGCCGTCGACGACGCCTGGAAATATCTCAAGGAGGGGATGGTCTGCAAGATGATGCTCTACAACAACGCTCCGATCGGTGTGACGCCGCCGAATCACGTCGTCTTGAAAATCGAATACACCGAGCCGGGCGTCCGCGGCAACACGGCGACGAACGTCACGAAACCGGCGAAAGTCGATACCGGCGCGGAAATCATGGTCCCGAATTTCGTCGAATCCGGCGAAATGATCAAAGTCGACACCCGAACCGGCGAATACGTCGAACGCGTCAAAGAGTAAAAGCGTTCCCGTTAGCGGCGGGGCTTGCCCCGCGTTTGTTAGGGGAAACGTCGACGATTCAAATCAATCACCGTTACTCGCCCAGCGATTCGAGCATCGGCATGGACTCCCGCTTCGTCATATCGAAGTCGAGTGGTGTCAGCGTCACGAATCCGCGGGCGAGCGCTTGCAGGTCGGTCATGACGCCGTTTGCGCCGGGCTCGTCTTCAAGCACTTTCGGGATCGGGCGGCCGACGAGCCAAAAGTACGGCTTGCCGCTCGGATCGGTCCGCTTTTCAAACGCGTCCCAATACTGGTTCGGATCCATCGGAACGATTTTCAAGGTGCGCTCCCCGTCGATCGCTTGGAGCGGAATGTTGAGATTGTAAAGTTCCGGGGAAGTGTTGCCGGTTTTCTTCTTCTGCGACAAAACTTTTTCGATCACGCCGACCGCGATTTCGGCCGCTTGGTCGAACGGCAATTTGATTTTGTCCCGAAATTCCATCGAAACGGCGAAGCTGTCGATTCGATAAAAACTCGCTTCGACCGCCGCGGCGACCGTTCCGGAATAGAGGACGTTGATTCCCGCGTTCAGGCCGCCGTTGATACCACTGACGACCAGGTCCGGTTTGCGGTCGCAGATGTGGGACACGCCGATTTTCACGCAGTCCGCAGGCGTTCCTTCGACGGCCCATCCCCAATGGTTTTCGTCGTCGAGCAGGACCTGCTTATAGAGCAGGGGTGTGCGGAACGTGATCGAATGCCCGACGCCGCTTTGCTCCGTCGCGGGGGAAACGACTTCCACGTCCCCGAGCCGTCGCAACGTCTTTTCCATCGCGGCCAGGCCCGGCGCGTAAATACCGTCGTCGTTGGTCAGCAGGATCAGCACGTCAACTCCACTCCTTCGCTTCGAGCAGTCGCTGGACGTACTTCGCGAGAATATCGGTTTCGACATTGACCTTGTCCCCGATTTTCCGGGCGCCGAGCGTGGTCACGCGGAGCGTGTACGGAATCAGCGCGACGCTGAACAGGTTTTTTTCACACTGGACGAGCGTCAAGCTGACACCGTCGACCGCAACGGAACCCTTTGACGCCATATGGGCCGCCAATTCTTTCGGGACGGAAAAGAAATAATCCGCCCAATCGCCGTGATCGTCGATTCGTTGGAGCGTCCCTGTCCGTCGATGTGACCGGACACGAAATGCCCGCCCAGCCGGTCGCCCAGCGCGAGGGCACGCTCCAGATTGACCGGACTTCCCGCGACCAATTCGCCGAGATTCGTCCGGGCAAGCGTTTCCGGCCCGGCCTGAAAGCTCATCGTGTCCGCCGTTCTTTCCACAACGGTCAAACAGCAGCCGTTGACCGAGATGCTGTCCGCGACTTTCGTGCTCGCCGCGATTTTCGGATCGCGAATCACCAACAAACACCCCGGCGGTTCCGATACGATACGGTCGACCCGACCGAGAGATTCAACAAGACCTGAAAACATTTTTAACAGAGGACAGAGGACAAAACAGAGCGGGAAGCGTAAGCGAGCGTTTCTTACTTTTCTCCCACAAACACATAGTGCGGCATTTTGAAAAACGGGTTGGGAAACCAAGGGATGCGGGTCAGGTTTTCCTGGAAAACGAGCGGTTTGAATTTGCGGTGCAAATACGGGACGTGGTCCGTGGACGGAAAGACGTTGTCGCTGGCGAACCAAACCGGCCAGAAGGAACGCTTCGTCCAACTGTGCCGAACGTGGTTTTCCGCCGGATGTTTGCGGGACACGTAAAAATCGACCACGCCGATCCGTCCGCCCGGCTTGAGCAGTTCGTAAGCGTGATCGATCGCGGCGAACCAATCGGGAATCATCGTCAACGAATAGGAAAACGTGACCACGTCGACCTTTTGCTCCGGCGGAACGTAGGTCGTCGCGTCCGCTTCGGCGGTTTGCACGTTCGTCCAACCGTTTTTTCGGATCCGATCGTCGGCGACTTTGAGCAATGAGCCGGCAAGATCGACGACGTAGATTTTCTGCAATAAACCGATTTTATCGCCGAAAAAGTCGAGATTCGCCCCGGTTCCGCCCCCCATATCGATCCAGGTCAAATTCTCGCAGGGGCGCGCCGGATCGGTAAGCAGCTTGTCCCAGAGCGCTTCGCGTCCGAGCAAGAGCCGTCGCCGAAAATCGTCGTAATCCGCCGCTTGGCCGGAGTAAAAGTTGTCCATGCGAGCCGCGTGATCCTTGCCGCGAACCGGCCGAACTGCCATGTGATAAATGATCTTCAGATCCGACCAAAGAGACATCTTTTTTTAATTACGAATTACGAATTACGAATTACGAATTACGAATTACGAATGGTTTAACCTCTTCGATAACCGCAAAACTGCTTGCACCCTTTTTAAGCCGGTACTCCGCGCTCATCAACCAAAAAAGTATATCGCAAAATACCGCCGACGCAACCGTGGACCGGGCTCGCGAATGGTGGTATGATACGCCGATGTAACATTTTCAACGCCCCAAACGTCTTTCGAAACAGGAGAGCGTAATGGGGCAGGGAAGGGGAGGGGGGCTTTTTCAAGGGGAAATGCGATGAGTTTACGGTTTATACGGAATTTTCTACAGCGACGACTTTCCGACGCGGTCGATGCCGGGAAGCCGTTGTCCGTTTTCTTGGCCTTGGCCGTTCAGTGCGATTCCCGGTTGCGGCGTTATTACGACGATTTACTCCGTCTGGATAAACGGCTGAAGAATGACCTGCCCGGTTTTCTTGACGGTTTCCAACTTCCCTCACAGGGCAGGGCAGGGGGGGCAGGGGGTGAAAGCGGGGCAGGGCAGGGCAGGGGGGGGGGCGTCGCGCTTCCGGATTCGTTCCGTTTCCAGGAGCCGAAACGGGCCGCTCGATTTCCGCTCCGCGCCGCGTCGCTTGCCGCAAGTCTTTTGCTGGCCTTCGGTTTGACGTATTATCTCTTGTCCGATAAAACACAAAATTTCGTCGATCCGCCCCGGCAGGCGTCGTTGTCGGAACCGACTGAAAATCCGTTCAAGCAGATCATTACGCCGCTGAAAACGTCGCACCTTTCGCAATCGGAGGTGATTCAATCGACGGTGCTGACGACGACAAAACCGCCGATTCCGGACAGTTTGAAAATCGTCAAAATCGACTGGAACGAAAAGAACCTCCGGCTCGATCCGGAGTCGATCCACCATCTCGCCGCGAAGTCCCAGGAAATGATGAGCCAAATCCCACTGGTCGACGAAACCTACACCCTCGCCAAAAACACCGGGCTGACCGGTTTGTTCCAGAAAGGGGAATAGTGCAAAAATCAGAGCCGCGCACGAAGTAAGCGGTATTGTGATTCACACTGAATGAAACGATACGAATCCGTCGACTCGAACACCGCTTACTACGTGCGCGGCTCTGATTCGAAATGCCGACTTTTCCGCACAACAGAAACAAAATGCCATGAAACCGAAAATTGTACCTGCCGGTTTGAGTTTGCTTTGTCCCGGGCTCGGGCAGTTGATTCAAGGGCGAAAAGATTGCGT
>JAVBTU010000426.1:0-3004 GCA_031556015.1 Thermoguttaceae bacterium | reverse complement strand
GTGCCAAAAGTATCCGCCCGAATCCCAGCGATCAAGCACCGTCTGCCCCGCCGGCTCGCCGTACACATAGACCAACACCGGATACTTTTTCGCCGGATTGAAATCGACCGGATAAATGCAACACCCGTCGATCGTCGTCTCTTCTTCCTGCTGGCCGCCGTCTGCCGTCTGTCCTCTTACCGAAAAAAACTCCGTCTTTCCCAGTTTCAGTTGCGCGATTTTTTCACGGAGTTCGTCGTTGTTCTCGTACTCTTTGATCTTTTCGTGATTCGGGAGTCGCACGAGTTCGGAAATCGGCGGAACTCCGAGCGAGGAGCGGATATGAAACGCGAGTTTACCGTCTTTGGAGATGTTGTATTGGTGCGTTCCGGTTTCCAACGGCGGCGTGATTCGTCGGGTTTCCGTTCCGTCGAGGGTGCAATAGTACAAATATCGCTGTGTCGCATTGTCCGGAGACGCGTAAAAGTAGACGCCGCATTCCCGATTTTCGGCGTCGAAATCGAATGCGAGAAATTCGATCACGTCCATCGGTTGCGGCGTCAAAAGCGTTCGAACCTCCGGCCGGGAAATATCCGAAAGATAAAGATGATTCCATCCGTCCGCTTCCGATTCGGCGAGGAATCGCTTGCCGTCGGAAAGACGACGGATCGGTTTCAGGTCGATCCAGGCGGCGTCGGTTTCCGTGCGGAAGACCCAAGGATTTTGGAACGAATTCCTTTCCGGGACGATGTAGATTCGTTCCTCGTTCTGCAAACGGTTTATCTGCCGGAGGAAAAGCGACGGGGTGTCGCCGTCGGAAACCCAGTCGAGATCGACGAGATAATTGTTGCGTGGATCGCCAGGAATCGGGACCCAGGTTGCCTCTTCCGGCCGGTCGATCGCAACGACGCCGATCTTCGCGGCCGGATTGGTTGTCCCGACGCGGGGATACTGGAATTGCTTGATCGTCGGGTAGAACGGACCCGTATTGTCGATCAGCGTGAACACCGGCACCTCGGAGGTGTCAAGCTGCCAGAACGCGATTTTCGTCCCGTCGGGACTCCAGCGGAATCCGTCCCGTAAATCGAACTCCTCCTCGTAAACCCAGTCGAACGTTCCGTTGATGAACCGCTCGCCGCCGTCGGTCGTTAATGCGACGATTGCGCCGGAATCGAGGGTTTCGGCGTAGAGATTGTTTTCCTAAACATAAGCGACCCGTTTTTCGTCGGGGGAAATTTTCGCGAACAGGAGCGATTGCGGTTTGAGCGACGCGCCCAATTTTCGAAGCTGTTCGGTCTGTCGGTCGAAAATCCAGTAATCCCCCCTGGTGTTATGACGCCAAACCCGTTGCGTGTTCGTGAAGATCAGGACTTTCGACCGGGATTCGGAAAACGTGAACGAAGCGACGGACAGCGGCGTTTGCGAATCGGGCGGCGTCAAATTCGCGGAGGAAACTAGGACTTCCCGTTCGTCCGAAACCGGATCGACGCGGACGATCGCCCTGTCCCGGACCTCGATGTACGTTTTGGCGTCCTCCCAGTTTTGGGAGAACGTCCGGGCCGAGAACTCGCCGGACAACCGAACCTGCTGGAGCGTCAGTTCCTGGGCATAAAGGGGAACGGACAGAAAAAAAACGACGAAAACAGAACGGAACATGGTTATTGTCACGGGTTGAAAGAGCCGCATGTAAAGCGCAGCGGAACTTGCGGAACTGGGTATCTCCCTCGCATTTTAGCCGTATTATTTTCCGGCGGAAGTCCTAATAGGAGGGCTTCAGATTTTTGTGTGCCCCTGCGGTTTGGGGATTTGACCGGGGCGTTTCGCCGGTCAGGAGTATCGATTATAATGCTTTTGTGAAAAAAATCCTTTCTCGAAATTCGAGAGGGGCGGCGGATTGCGGACTTTTTCCACGATCCCCTTGATCGACTCAACACTCTATCGTCCACGGAGCGGATGTCTTTTCTCAACGATGTTCAACTGAGTTTGGAACGGTGTTACGAATTGACGCGAAAATCGCGTTCGTCGTTCTATCCGAGCTTCCGGTTCCTTAGCGCGCGCAAACGGCAGGCGATGGAAGTCATTTACGCGTACAATCGTTCGACCGACGACTTGATCGATTCTGCTCCGGAGTCGATGTCAGTCGAGGAAAAGCACGCGATGCTCGACCAATGGCAATCGGCGCTGGACTGGGTTTTGGACGCGTTCCTCGAAACGGAAACCGAAAAAATTCCTCCGGAAGGACAGTATCCATTCCCGTCGCTCCGGGAACTGACAGAAGCGTTTCCCGATCTGCCCGGCGTGGAACTTTTGCCGGCGCTCCGTTTCATCGCGGACCGATTCCAAATTCCCAAGCCGGTGTTTTCCGAAGTGATTCTCGGCGTACGCAGCGATATCGAAGCGAACCGTTTTCCGGAGTACGAGGACTCCGCCGATTACTGTCATCAGGTCGCGACTTCCGTCGGGGTCGCTTCTTTGGCGATCTGGGGAACGAAAGAGCCGCTCTTCTCGAACAAGGTCGTCAAAGCGGCCAAAGCATGCGGAATCGCGATCCAGTGGACGAATATCGTCCGGGACCTCAAGGAGGACCTGTTGGATCGCAACCGTTTTTACCTCCCGCAGTCGGAGATGAAATTGGCCGGGCTGACGGAAAAACAGCTTCTCGATTTGATCGAATACGAAACCGGCGGGAAAGAGCGTACCCGAAAAAAAGGAGCGGTCGATCCGTTTGCCGAGCAGGAATTCCAATCGCAAGCGGATACGTTTTACGCGAAATACGATCGGCTGATCGAAAAGGAGTTGGACCGGATCGAAACGAATTTCCTCATCGCCGGGGATTTGTACGAAATCGTCGAAAAAGACGCCCGACGCTCGTTCGGGATGGTTTGGGACGCATATTACCGACTCTATCGAAAGATGCGACAAAATCCCAGGAAGATTTTGTCCCGCCGAATCCGGCTCGGTTTTCTCGACAAACTACGCATGTTCTTCCGTTGGAACTTCTTTCCGCCGCGACGGCTGAGTTGAC
>JAVBTU010000460.1:0-5834 GCA_031556015.1 Thermoguttaceae bacterium | reverse complement strand
AACAATCCGAACCTCCAATACTACACACGTGACGGCGTGATGAAGCGCAACGCCAATGGAGATTTGATCAGCACCAACGGCCAGTACGTGATGGGGTACACGGTCAACGACAAATACATCATCCAAACCGACAAGCTCTCCAAACTGACGATTCCGCTCGGAGAAATGAAGATCGCCGAAGCGACGGAAAACGTCGTGCTCGACGGCCTGCTCAACGCGACCGGCGATTCCGCGACGCAAGGTTCCGTGATCGTCAGTGATACGCTCACCGACATGAGCAAAAGCAGCCCCGGCTCCGTTGCATTGACGGCCGAAACGGTTGCTAAGCCGAACGTCGAAATCAATTCCACCAAAGGAGCAGGCCAAGCGGGCTCGGGAGAACTCGCGGCGGGCGATTACATTTACCGTTTCGTTTACGTCGACGCCGACGGAAACGAATCGGACTACTCCGCCCCGATCGAAGCGACGGTCAAAGACGGCGAAAACAGTGTCAATCTCACCGGCCTTCCGCCGAAAAACGACGCGTATTCGACGCTGCGTATCTATCGGGCCGACGCGCCCGCCGATCCGAAAGATCCCGGCGTATTCTACAAGCTGACCGATCTGAGCCTGTCCGACAGTCCGACGAGCTACACGGACACGACCGCGACGGAGGAAATCGCCGACCCGGCCAACGAACTCGACCAAGCCAGGCTGAGCGGGAAATACACGTATTACGTCACATATTTCGACGCCGACGGAAACGAAAGCCGACCGTCCGCGATGAGCAATCCACTCACGGTCAACGGCGGCAAGCTCGAACTGAGCGGTATTCCCACGGTCGATTCGGCGAACAACCCGGACGGCTGGATCGGACGCAACATCTACCGCTGCACGGCGGACAATCCGGAAGCGTTTTTCAAAGTGACATCCGTGGCGAACATGGATCCGGACGCGACGTTTACCGACAGCATTCCGGATTCCGAATTGACGCTCAACACGCCGCTGAGCCGGGCCGGTCGCGGCAACGTGCTGGCCAACGAGAGTACGAAAATGGTCGATCTGGGCAAAATGCAGGAGGACGGCTCATTCGTGTCACAATTCCAAACCGGAACACTTGAGTACGAGCCGAAAAAAGGGGAAGCGGACCTGAAAACGCAGTCGCTGCAAATCACCGACACCACGACGGTCGCCGAATACCTCACGTTCCTCGAACAGTCGCTGGGAATTCGGACCGGGAATACCGACGATATTCCGCCGGACCAGGGGGAGATCGGACAACTGATCAACGGCGGCAAGCCGGGCGCGGAGATCAAAAACGGATCGATTTTCATTCTCGGCAATACGGGAACGAAAAACGAAATCGACATCGACCGAACCAACTTCGAATTGAAAACCGCCCAGGGGACGAAAACCGTCGGAATCGATTACGGTGCCATCCAGGAAGCCAAGGGGGAAAGCCTCACGATGACGATGGAAGTGTACGACTCGCTCGGCGCGCCGGTCAACGTGAAAATGACCATGGTGCTCCAGGAGAAAACCGATACGGAAACGATTTATCGTTGGTACGCCGATTCGGGAGACAATCAACCGCTCACGGGAAACCAGATCGGTTTGGGAACCGGCCTGATCACTTTCGATTCCAACGGCAAATACATCGATGCGACGAACACGAACATCACGGTCCAGCGGACCGACGTCGCGAGCCAGAGTCCGATGAATTTCAGTTTCGATATGGACCTGTCCTCGGTCGCGGCCCTGTCGACGACGAAGCCGGGCATGACGATGAAGTCGCAGGACGGCGCCGGGGCGGGAATCCTGGTCGATTTCACGGTTGCCAACGACGGTATCATTTACGGCATTTTTTCGAGCAACGTGGTTCGCCCGCTCGGCCAGGTGCTGCTTGCGACCTTTACGAACAACGAAGGGCTGGTCCGCCAGGGGGACAATCTCTATCGGGCGGGGCTGGCAAGTGGTCAGGCGAAGATCGGCGTACCCGGCACCGGAACCGCCGGGATCATCAAGGGCAATTCGATCGAACTGTCGAACACGAACATCGGCAACGAACTGATCGACATGATTTTGGCGTCAACGATGTACCAGGCGAACGCGAAAATCGTAACCACGACCAACGTCATGATGGACGCACTCCTGCGGGCTGTCGGATAATAAAGGGAAAAGGGGAAAGGGGAAAGAGGGAAAATGGGAAAAGGGTTTTTGGACGTCGTTTTCCATTGTTGAATCGTGTTTTCCCTTCCTCCCTTCCTCCCTTCCTCCCTTTTCCCCTTTTACCCTTTTCCCCTCCCCATGATTCGTTTAACTCGACTTAACAATTCGGAATTCCTGCTCAACGCGGAGATGATCAAGTTCGTGGAAAGCTGCCCGGACACGATCATTACGTTGATCAATTGCGAAACGCTCATGGTCCGCGAAACCGTCGACGAAGTCGTCGAGCGTATCATGGCCTACCACCAAACCAAAAACATCCTCCCGCAACGCGGAATTATAAATTCTGAATTCTGAATTCCGAGTGAAGGCCAATCGAACAAGCCCCCTTCTTGGGAATTCATAATTCATAATTCATAATTCACAATTCATTCGTCATGGATATCGGAACAGTACTCGGCCAGGTTCTGGCGGCGGTTTTGCTCGTCGGTTCGATCATGTACGCCGGTGCGTCGCTGAACGCGTTCATCGATGTGCCCTCGGTCATCATGGTGTTCTTCGGCGCGGCGTGCGCGGTTTTGACCTGTTTTCCGCTGAAACACATCATGAAATTCATGGGTGTCATCAAAAAGACGGTGTTCAACAAGGAAGTCGATTTGGCCGTGACGATCGAACAGATCGTTTCTCTCGCCGAAACGGCGCGGCGGGAAGGTTTGCTCGCGTTGGAAAACCGGATGGAAGAGATCAACGACGGTTTTCTTAAACTCGGAATCCGCATGGCGATCGACGGCATGGGCGCCGACATCGTCGAGAGCATCATGCGGACGGAGCTGGATGCCGTCGCGGGGCGTCATGAAGGCGGCAAGGCCCTGCTGGACTCCTACGCGAAATACTGTCCCGCGTTCGGAATGATCGGAACGCTCGTCGGACTGGTGATCATGCTTGGGGACATGGACCCGGACACGATCGGAATCGGCATGGCGGTCGCTCTGTTGACGACGCTGTACGGTGCGGTCGCGGCGAACATGGTCTGTCTGCCGCTGGCCGACAAACTCGCGTACTTCAGCGCTTCGGAGCTGCTCCGTATGGAAGTGACCGTCCGTGGCATCATCTCGATCCAGGCCGGCGAAAACCCCCGCGTGATCAAACAAAAACTCCTCACCTTCGTCCCGCCCAACGCCAGACCGGTCGAAGAAGAAGCCAGCGCCGCGTAAACGCGGCGTAGCCGCGAATTACTAATTCCAAATTACGAATTACTTTTGCAGGGTGAACCGTCATTTGATTAGTAATTCGTAATTAGGAATTCGTAATTAGGAATTAAATCCATTGCCTGAAAAGAAATGCCCACCTGCCGGAGCGCCTGATTGGGTCTTGACCTACGGGGACATGATGTCGTTGCTCCTGACCTTTTTCATCATGCTCTACGCGATGAGCACGTTGGAAGAGGTCAAGGTCGCGACGGTCGCCGAATCGTTTTCGCAACAGTTCGGTTCGGCGGCACAATCGATTCCCGTACCGGGCGAACAGCCGCCCGCCAATTCCAATCGACGAGAACTGAAAAGCACCGGCCGCGCCAAACGAAAAGACACCTTCATGGGGGGCAATCCCGTTTTGGCGCCCAAGGGGGATTACGCGTCCGTGCGAAGCGTTCGGCCGAAACGGGAAAAAATCGTCGGGGGCATCGTCTATTTCGGGCTCGGCTTGTACGAACTCGATGACGCCGCGAAACAGGACGTCCGGACGATCGCCGACCAGCTTCGCGGTTCGCCGTACAAGATTCTCGTCATAGGACACACGTCGATCGAGCCGGGGATTTTCGCCAACAATCTTTACGTACTCGCGTTTAACCGTGCCATGGAGGTACGGAACGAACTGATCCGGCTCGGCGTTGACGGAAAACTCCTCCGTGTCGAGGCGGTCGGTCCGGACGAACCGGTCCCCACATCGCTGAGCACTCCCGGCATGAGCGCTCAAGCCGCCAACGCCTTCGTCGAAGTCCAAAAACTTCTTGAAACCCCTGAACGGGCCGGCGGCGACGAGTAATCCGAAACATTGGTGTCATGTAGCGACGTCAAGTCGATCGGTATCACGACTTCCACTCCCTCTTCACGAGTACCACCCGCAAATCGCAAACGTTCGTGCCGGTCGGGCCGGTTTTCAACAGTCCGCCGATTCGCTCGAAGTAATGGTACGCATCGCAGCGATGCAGGAAGTCCAACGGGTCCAGATCCGGGTGCTGCAAGGCATTGTGCAAAACGGTTTCGTCGAGATACGCTCCGGCGGCGTCGGTCGGGCCGTCTTCCCCGTCGGTTCCTCCGGAGAGAATTTCGAAACGAAGCGGCTCCGATTCTTTTCGTTCCCTTAATAGTTCGACCAAAACCGCCAGAATCAATTGTTGATTCCGCCCTCCCTTGCCGTGAATATTCGAATCGGGAAGTCGAACCGTCGGTTCTCCGCCGCTGATCAAGCAGTTCGGTTCCCCCCGACACATCGACTTGGCGACTTTCAACAAGTGCAATCCGACGCCTTCGGCGGGCCCTTCGCTTTCCCGGGCGCAAATCATCGCGTGGGAATACCCTCGCCGCTCCGCTTCGATTCCCGCGGCGTCAACGGCGACGGCGTTATTACCGATTACGATGTTTCGGTGGAGCGAATCGTCGACCGGTTCGCTCCTGTTTTCCCGGTTCGTTTTTTGAACGAGATTCTCGTAAATCCCGGTGAATGGAGAATTTTCGCCTCCCACGTTCCAGCGCTGCAAGACATCGAGCGCGTCCTTCGGTCCGGTCGTGTTTTTCACGGTCGGGCCGGACGCAATGACGTCCAACGGATCCCCGAGTACGTCGCTGAGAATGAGCGTGAAAAGTGTTTTGCCGCTGCAACGTCTTCGAATTCCCCCCCCTTTGATGACGCTGAGTTGTTTCCGGACGGTATTCAGTTCGTTAATCGTTGCGCCGGAAGTCGAGAGGAATCGGGTCAGGTCGCATTTTTCACGGAGCGTGATTTCCGGAACGGGAGCGGGGAGAAGAGCGCTTCCGCCGCCGGAAAACAAGCAAAAGCACAGGTCGGCCGGGCCCAATCCGTGGAGCAGTTTGAGCATTTCCCGGGTTCCCTCGACGCCGCGCGGAGTCGGTTCGTTCCATCCGGCCGGTCGGGCTCCATGAAGGTGAATTGCTTCGGTCGGCAAAACGCAATCGTCGGGAACGTTGACCCAACCGGCGAGTCGTTTCCGTCCGAAAATCGGGAGCAGCAATTGTTCCAGAGCGAGCGACATCCGCCCCGACGCTTTTCCCGCTCCGATCACGACGGCACGCTGGAATTTTTCGAGGGGAATCACTTCGTCCCGAACCACGAGTACACCCACGGTAGGGTCGTGAACGACGGCGTCCCGGACCAACCGCTCCGGCGCGACACCGTCGACTCCCGCCTGCCAGATCGCGAAAAGATCGCTTTTCATGACGCCGCTCGATTTCATTTCATTCCCGTTCAGGAGCCGTGAATTTCGTTCACTCGACCAGCCGACCTGTCGATAAATCGTTCGCGATTGTTGTTTAGGCTTCCGCCAGAAATTGGCGGGCAAGTTTTGTCATTCTGAACGCAGTGTACTCACGGAGTGAAGAATCTGGTGCATCTTGGCAACACGTATTGCATTACGTGTCCGGCTTGAAACCAGATGCTTCGGAGTACCTCAG